>JABDQY010000242.1 GCA_013042025.1 Bacteroidia bacterium | reverse complement strand
GGTTTAAAGAACATAACTTGAATTTCAAAGGCTTTGTTTTCTTCGGATTAATAGCGGTAAATAACAATCCATTTGTAATTGAATACAATGTGCGAATGGGTGATCCAGAAACAGAAGTTGTTATTCCTAGGATAGAAGAATCACTATCAGAAATGCTGGAAGATGCAATCCAAGGAAACTTGAAAACGAGAGTTGCGAAAACCAATCCTGATTATTGTACAACAGTAGTTTCAGTTTCTGGTGGATATCCAGAAGCATATGAGAAAGGAAAGGAAATTTCAATTACTGATAATTCTGAAACGCTATTTCATGCAGGTACTATAAACAATAATGGAACGTTACTTACCAGTGGGGGAAGGGTTCTTGCAGCAACGTGTTTTGGAGATTCGTTGGATTCTGCTTTAGCAAATTCGTATGCCTTAACTCAAAAGCTTACATTCGAAGGCCGCAACTATAGAACGGATATTGGTAAAGATTTAAAACAGTTTGTTTAATGGAAGTATTAAAAAAGATATGGTCATACCTCACTTTTCAGAAATCTGAAGGAGAAGGAAGTTTTATAAAATCCATGCACATTATGAACAAGATTTCTATAGTGTTATTCATAATTGGTTTGATTTACATAGTCTATAAATTTAGTAAATAGGCAATAATGGCAACTCTTTATAATACACAGATTAAACGTTTAATTATTGTTTTCTTGACATTTTGTTCGATTCAGTTGAATGCACAAATAGTGCGTATCGAGTCAGAAAAACTGGTTAAAGATGATCAGTTTCATAAGACACAATCCATTATCCCGATATACCGATATGTTTCGGATAGCATTGAGCCTTATTCGAAATTTGGATTGGAGATTGATTCTACTCTTCCTTGGTATAAAATCAACAAATTGCCAGATATGACAAATTGCACTGACACTGGATACAGTTATATCTATTTTGCTGGTGCTGATAATGAGTTGAGCAAAGGGTACTTGCTTACGTTAATAGGAAACTATCGAAGGTCGCGAAGAACAATTTATTTCTTTATTGATAGAAATAACGATTTTAATTTCACAAACGACGGACCTCCTGATTCTATGACATACTTTGACCATACTAAAGAGATTGTGTTAGCAAACAGAGACATTCCTGAAGCCAAGTATGCTATTAAACTAACCAGATTTAAATATGGAGAAAACGTAGCTTACAAAAATCTGTTGTCTAAACATTATCGGAATCATAGTGGTAAAAAAAGGTTTACGGATATCAATTACTGCTTTAGAGAACAACGCTACAATTGTATTGCTGCACACTACAAATCCGACGTGGATTCTTTCACAATTGGTATAAAGGATATGAATGTGAATGGAATTTACAATGAAAGTTGTATCGATAAGCTATATGTGGGACCATACAAAAGAGAGATTGTGGCAGAAGATTTGTTTGATCTTACTCCAACCATAAATAAAAATGCATTTGAGTGGAACGGAAAGAAATATCGCTTTGAAAGTATTGAAACCACAGGGTCTTTTATAGAAATTACCGAAGATGACAAGGCAACACTTTCAAACAAGCTTGAAATAGGAAAAAAAGCCCCAAATTTTGAGTACTTCAATGTGCTTAATGTCAAGCACCAGCTTAAAGAATTTAAAAAGAAGGAAGTGTATTTATTCTTCTGGGATAAGGATAATTTAACTTCTGAAGACACATTATATCTTTCCAAAATAGATCAAGAATATAAGGAAACGTTGAAACTCATAACCCTAAACCATGGAGATGAACCGAAGCAAGTGCGTATTATGTTTTACTATGATAAAATAAAATGGCCAGTGGGATATAGCAATTCAGAAATAGGAAGTATGTACTTTCTAGAAGATGTAAATAGAGGGTATTATTTAGGCAAAAAGCGTAAGCTTAAAAACGATAAACTCACACCGAAGGAAATGTATGAAATCCTTCAAAATTCACAAGAAAAATAGAATCTAGTTATGGAATTAACACTTACGTTGGTAGTAGTTATTGTGGTTGCAATAATTGCATTAAAGATAGCATCAAAATTAGTCTCCAAGTTTTTTGCGATATTGGTAATAGCAGCAATAGCTTTAGGTTATATGTATTATAAATCGATAGGACCATTCAAACAAAATGTTACGGATATCTCAAATCTAAAAGAGAAATATTGTGAATCTAATCGCGATGAAGACATCTGTGATTGCATCATTGAAAAAGCAGAAAAAGACATGAGAAAAAGATTTAATTCTGCAGAAATCGATTCATTAGCTAACCAGCCAATTAGAGGTGCTTATGTTTTAAAGAAAAGTTTAGCAGAAACAAAAGAAGAGGCTTTAGCATGTCTTGCAGCAAAAGGAGAGACTGATAAATACAAAGTATTTATTCAAGATTTTATCCCGATAGAAAATGAATACTTAAATATAGTAGGAGATAAAGCTAAGCAACTTAGCCAAAAATTAAAGGAGGAATATCAATCCTTTAAGGAAACCAAGAAAGATATAGATAATAAGTATTAAGCTAAACCTAGTGCGTGACGAAGGTCATTTACCTGACTTTCCCAAAGCAAGTTCATATTTTCTACGTCATCAGCATCAACCCAATCAGTAATTAGAAGACCAATATCTCCTGTAAGTTCGTCT
>JABDQY010000102.1 GCA_013042025.1 Bacteroidia bacterium | reverse complement strand
GTTTCCAGGATTAATTGCTGCATCGGTTTGTATGAAGCTTTCAATAGGAAATTGATCGTTAACAATATTGATGTTTCTACCTTTTGCACTTACTATTCCGGCAGTTACCGTGCTTGTAAGATTGAATGGATTACCAACGGCCAGCACCCATTGACCAATTTCAAGCTCGTCAGAATTTTGAAAAGTGATAGGAGTAAGGTTATCCGTTTTGATTTTTAGAAGAGCCAAATCACTGCTCGCTGCGGTTCCTACCAATTCCGCCTCAAAAGATTTTTGGGATTCGCTTAAAACAACTTCAATTTTATCGGCATTTTGAATAACATGATGATTGGTAATTATATAGCCGTCTGCACTAACAATTACTCCAGAACCTGTACTTGCTACTTTGCCAACTCTTCCGAATGGATCAAATCCAAAAAACCAAGATGAGCTGCGTTGATATTGCGATTCAGTTTTAATAAAAACCACACTTGGAGTACTTTTCTTTGAAGCTGAAATAAAGCCTGTTTGTAAGTCAGCCGTTTCACCATTATGTATAGGAATGGCACCTTTTTCTGCTTCCTTTTGTATGATGATTGTTCTATCAGAACTAAAAAAAGTATCGTAAATAAATGCTCCTCCAAATGAAGCAATTAAGCATACTATAATTCCTAGTGTTATGTGTTTAACCTTCATATTAAGAATTCAACGAAGTAATAAAAAAAATGTTATTTAACCAGTGCAGTAACTACAATTTTCACCTTAGGATTTAACGGATCATTCGTATAAATTGTTATCGTTTTTGACTGCCTTCCTTGTTTAAAAAGTGTGTCTAGTTGAGCTCTTACTGTTATAGATTCTCCAGCTCCAATTCTTGTTTTCAAATCATTTAGAATTGCACATGTACAATCAGATTCAACTCTTTTTATAAGCAATGGATTTTTACCAGTATTTGTAATAGTAAATGCTTCTGATTTAAGTTCTCCACTTTTCATATTACCCAAAGCAACAGTCTTGGTATCTACTTCAAACTTTGGAGCTTTTTTTCGCTCTCTGCGTTTCATTTTGGAGAAGTCCATTTCAAATGTTGCATAATAGTTGATGCTCTTCTTTGGGAAGAATTGATCATTTGTAAGCAATTGTATGGTTCCAACATAAGGTCCAACAGTGTCGAGTTCTGTTGTATTAATTTTGAGTTGTAAGTGTTTAGTAGTGCCTGAATTAATGTTTAAAGGTAGGTTTTCAATTGTAATCCATGAAGGCAGATTTCTGGCAGATTTTACCGTGATAGCATGGTACCCTTCATTTTTAAGCAATACTGAATCGTATTGTATTTTTTTACCTTTTATGATTCCATACCCAACATTAATTTTATCTACTACCAAATATCCAAATTCACCAGGATAGCTGCGAGCATCTCTTGTAAGCGTTGATTTAAGGATTGCATTAAAACCTAAGTCAATTTGAGTTGCATCATTGTAATTTCCTTTAACATAGATCCATTTATGTACATCTCCAGTCATTCCCTTTGGATTAAATTCAGCTGTAATTGTGCCTGATTCTCCCGGTGCATATTTCTTTTTTGAAGATCTTGGGTTTGTACATCCACACGCAGCGTCAATGCCGGATATCACAAATTCATTCTCACTCTTGTTGGTGAAAGAATATGTTGCTGAAACAATGCCATGTTCAATGATGACTGTTCCGAAATCAATTTCTTTTTTTTCAAAGACAATATCTTCTGCACTTACTTGTGCTAGACTTACTATTATGAAAAGACTTAATGTAAAACTTAAAACTAACCTTTTATGCATTCTTCTTTCAAATGAAATAACTTATTTACGAATAGAATTATCTTTTAGATGAAATGTTTATAAAAAACGTTGCCTTCCTTAAAATACTTCATTTAAATTCGCCTCGTGAGCAACGAGCTTCTAGATGGTACTTCGGAAAACTTTTCGGATCAGGATCGCGATATTGAACGGGTTCTTAGACCAAACTCATTTGATGATTTTACAGGTCAGGATAGGATATTAGAGAATCTAAAAATATTCGTAGAAGCTGCCAATCAGCGAGATGAGGCACTAGATCATGTTCTGCTGCATGGCCCTCCAGGATTGGGTAAAACAACATTAGCACACATTATAGCTAATGAGTTAAATAGTGGCATTAAAGTAAGTAGTGGACCTGTTCTTGAGAAACCAGGGGATTTAGCTGGTTTGCTTACGAACTTGGAAGAAGGTGATGTCTTATTTATTGATGAGATTCATCGATTGAGTCCTGTTATTGAAGAATACCTTTATTCTGCAATGGAGGATTATAAAATCGATATAGTGTTGGATACTGGACCCAATGCTCGTTCAGTACAGATAGGTATCAATCCTTTTACGCTTATAGGTGCAACAACTCGAAGTGGATTACTAACTGCACCCTTGCGTGCTCGATTTGGTATAACATTGCGTTTGGAATATTACGATACTGACCTGCTCGCGGAAATTGTAGAACGTTCTTCTCACATTTTAAATGTTCCAATTGATCACAAAGCTTCAACCGAAATAGCAAGTAGGAGTAGAGGTACACCTAGAATAGCGAATGCTCTTTTACGAAGAACCAGAGACTTTGCCCAAATAAAAGGTGATGGCTCAATTTCATTGGATATTTCAAAAACAGCACTAAAAGCATTAAATGTAGATGCTCGTGGTTTGGATGAAATGGACAATCGGATTTTAGCTGCTATAATTGATAAGTTTAAAGGTGGTCCAGTTGGAATTAATACCATAGCTACTGCAGTAAGCGAAGAAGCTGGAACAATCGAAGAGGTGTACGAACCGTTTCTGATAAAAGAAGGATTTCTGCAACGTACAGCAAGAGGTAGAGAAGCCACTGAACTGGCGTATAAACATTTGGGAAGGGCATTTTCAAATAGAGGAAATCCTAGCTTGTTTTAAATGAATGCTATTACTCAAAAACATTCCAAAATTGTTAAAGACATAGCACTTAACCTTGGTTTTGATTTTTGCGGTATAAGTAAAGCTCAGCGACTTGAAAAAGAGGAAAAGCATCTAGACAATTGGTTATCGAATGGATACCATGGTAGCATGGGCTGGATGGAAAACCATTTTGATAAGCGTGTTGATCCTACTAAATTAGTTCCTGGAGCAAAAAGCGTTGTCTCTTTACTTTTTAATTACTTTCCTGAAGAGAATTATGATGACTCTCTAATTAAGATTTCAAAGTATGCATATGGATCTGATTATCATTATGTTATAAAGGACAAGATGAAAACATTTATGCAGCTTATTTCTGAAAATATAGGGGATGTAGATGGGCGTGTTTTTGTGGATAGTGCACCTGTGCTTGACAGAGCATGGGCTGCTAAAAGCGGTTTGGGGTGGATTGGAAAAAACAGTCTTTTAATTACAAAGCAAAAAGGAAGTTACTACTTCATAGCTGAGCTAATTCTCGATCTTGAGTTAGTTCCAGATCAACCAACATCTGATCATTGTGGTACGTGTACAGCGTGCATTGACGCGTGTCCCACTGATGCTATTATTGCGGATAGGGTTGTAGATAGTACCAAATGTATTTCATACCTAACTATAGAGCTTAGAGATAATATTCCTCCTTCTTTCAAAGGGAATATGGAGGGCTGGGCATTTGGCTGTGATATATGTCAAGATGTGTGTCCTTGGAATCGTTTTGCTTCTCAACATCAAACTCCTGACTTTGAAATAAAAAATGAGCTAAAAGAAATGCATGCCAATGAATGGCAAGAATTAACAGAGGAAGTTTTTAAGGATATCTTTAAAAAATCTGCAGTCAAACGAGCAGGGTACTTGAAATTAAAAGAAAATATTAATTTTTGTAAACAATGAATGAGAACAACGAAGAAACACAAAGGTTAGGACTTGGTGCACAGATTTACCAGTTCTTTTCAGGGATATTCTCTTTAGGACCAGTTAATTACGCACAGTCCATTGAAGATGTAAAAGCCGATGTTTCCTTTAAGGGATTCAATATTTGGATTCTAATATGTTCGATACTTATCGCTTCCTTGGGACTAAACATGAACAGCACGGCTGTGGTAATTGGTGCTATGTTAATTTCTCCACTTATGGGACCTATTGTGGGTTTAGGACTTGGAATTGGTATCTACGACAGAAAACTAATTTTCAAATCAATAAAAAATATTGGAGTTGCATCCATTATCAGTTTAGCAACTGCATTTGTATTCTTTAAAATAACTCCAACCGAAGAAGTTCCAGAATTGCTTGCACGAACAAGACCAACTTTGCTCGATTTATTCGTAGCATTTTTTGGTGGTATTGCTGGAATTTTAGCGGCCGCTAAATGCATTAAAACCAATGTAGTACCAGGGGTAGCAATTGCAACTGCTCTAATGCCGCCACTTTGCACTGCAGGGTTTGGCTTGGCTGTAGGAAATTGGGATTATTTCTTTAATGCTTCATATCTCTATGTGATGAATTGTATTATGATAAGTGTGGCTGCAGTTATCGTTGTTTTAGTATTACGATACCCAAAGTTCTCTTATGTTGATACGTACCGAAGAAATAAAAACAGAGCAGGTATTTTAATAATTGTTACGATTGTTAGTATTCCTAGTATCATTTTTTATTCAAATCTGTTAAATCAAAACTTACAAGAAGATAGAATTGAAACGTTTGTGGAGAAGGAAATAGCTAGCTATCCCGGTATATATATCACCAATCAAAAGGTCTTGAAGGTGGGTGATACCTCAATACTTCACCTGAATATTAATGGTCAGTTTTTAGAAAAAGATGATATTAAAACTCTTGAAAATAAGATGGTTGACTACAAAGTTTATAACGGTAAACTGGAAATTAGTCAACCACAACCAGTTGGATTTAAAGAGCAACGATTGGCCTCCTTAAAAACAGATATTATCAGTGAGCTATATCAAAATAGTGCGTTAAAATTGGAAAATAAGGATGATGAAATTGAACTGTTGAAATCGGAAATTCAGAAGTTGAGCAACAGTCTAAACAACTCTACAATCGCATCAAATAGATTAATCGCATTAGCAAAATCTCAATATAACATAAACCAAATGGCAGCGGATATTTTAGTGTATAGTCAGAATGGAAAAT
>JABDQY010000234.1 GCA_013042025.1 Bacteroidia bacterium | reverse complement strand
CTCATCCATAATGTTTTCGATAGCAGCTTCATTATGTTGTTCTACTTTCTTAGCTTCTGCTGGTGGAGTAACTTTCGCAGGACCAGAAGACCCTCCAGATGCTCTGTCAAGCATATTCATTGTATTTACACGAATTCGTGTTGTATAGCGTTTTACGCCATCTTTTTCCCACTCTTCTGTTTTGAGTTTACCTTCAACATAAACCAGAGAACCTTTTTTTAAATATTTCTCTGCCACTTTAGCTAAACCATCCCACATTTCAAGATTGTGCCATTCGGTTTGTTCTACTTTGTTACCGTTTCTATCGGTGTAGCGTTCATTAGTAGCTATTGTTAAATTTGCTACGGCTCTATTTTGATCTAGGTATCGAACTTCAGGGTCTTTACCCAGATGTCCAACTAGTATTACTTTGTTAATCATCTATCCTACAGCTTTTTAAGAACTTTTGAGTAAGCACCGAAGTTGGGTACTTCTTTGACAGTTCATTCAATTCAATTTCAAATATATTGCTTTTTAAAAAGATTGGTTTTCTATGTAGTGATATTGTGTAAAAGTTAGCATTAATTTTACGATGGGAGAGTAAGTGTTTTGTTTGGTAAGAATGCTGTATCATTGGTGTCTCAGAAGTTTCAATGAATTCCATAACATGGTCCAAAATAGTCTCAGGCTTCACATCCAATTCTAGTAAAGGAAACTGGTACATATTTTTCCATATTCCTTCTTTGCGTTGTTGGATATAAGTCTTATCCTCAACTTTGAAAACGAAGTAAGTATGACTAATCTCCTTTACTTTAGTTTTTCCTTCTTTTTTTGGAAGAGCTTTAACCTTCCCATTTAGAAGTGCGGGACATTTAATGGATAAAGGGCAAGAATCACATGTTGGGTTTTTTGGTGTACAAACCAACGAACCTAGTTCCATGATTGCCTGATTAAACTTAGCTGGATTTCTTTTATCAAATATCTGGTCAACTGCTTCTCTTATTTTTTTTTGTCCAATGGGTTTATTTATTGGGTCTTCAATACAAAAAAGTCGAGAAACCACCCGTTGAACATTTCCATCAATTACTGGATAAGGTAAATTGAAAGCAAAACTACTTATGGCAGCAGCGGTATAAGCTCCAACTCCTTTCAACTCAAGAATTTCATTGAATTTCTGTGGAAATTGAGA
This sequence comes from Bacteroidia bacterium, assembly GCA_013042025.1. Taxonomy (GTDB): domain Bacteria; phylum Bacteroidota; class Bacteroidia; order NS11-12g; family UBA9320; genus UBA9320. Next base: position 6,732 of record JABDQY010000234.1, on the reverse strand, counting down.
GCCTAAATTATTTGAAATATATTGAGCTGTAGAATGCATATTTCGAGCTCTTGAATAGTACCCAAGACCTTGCCAAAGTGTCAATACTTCTTGTTCTGTGGCATTGGCAAGGTCAGAAATAGTAGGATAGTGTTCAATAAACTTATGGTAGTAGGGCATCCCTTGCTCAACACGAGTTTGTTGAAGCATAACTTCCGAAAGCCAAATTTTATAGGGGTCGTTTGTATTTCGCCAGGGTAAATCTCGCTTTGAAATACTGTACCATTTTATCAGTAACTCGCTTATTCTCAAAATATTTCAACAAAAAAAAGAGCAATAATCCGAATTTTGCTAAAAAAAAATTACTTTTGTCTACTAACTTATAAATCCGAATCACAAATGACTAAAGCAGAAGTAGTTAACGAAATTTCAGAACGCACGGGGATAGAGAAAGCTGTTGTTCAAGAATCAATTGAAAGTTTCTTCAAGGTTGTAAAGGGCTCTATTGTTAAAGGAGAGAACGTTTACTTCAGAGGATTTGGTAGTTTCGTTGTTCAAAGAAGAGCTCAAAAAATTGCTCGAAATATCTCAAAGAATACGCAAATTACAATACCAGCACACAACATACCGAAATTTAAGCCTGCTAAGACATTTGTTGAAAAGGTTAAAAACGGATAGTTAAATAGTTAGATTGAAAAATAGTCTTTTTAATACTGTCGTAATTCTGACAGGCGTTTGTCTTATTACTTTATTGACGTACACAGCATGTAACACTTCAACTAAAGAGGTGGAATCGCATGCAAACACTACTCAAACCGAAAGTTCCACTTCCAATACTGATACTCAATCAACAGGTTCTGATGCTGAGATTGATGAAGCATTAGCAAATATTGAGAAAGGAATGGTAGAAGGGAATATGGATTTGGTTATGGGCGGAGGAATTCAAAAATTATTAGCAGTTGTAAGGCAAGATAGCAACAATGTTAGAGCGATCTATCATTTAGGTCTATTTTCAATAGAATCAGGTCAATTAGAAAAAGCTGAGAAAAGATTTGAAAAATTGATACTTTTGCAGCCCGAAAATCAGGAGTATCAAAAAACGCTTGCTGATATTCGCGAAAAACTAGAGAAAAAATAGAAAATTTTTAAAAATATAGATATGCCAAGCGGTAAAAAAAGAAAGCGACATAAGATTGCGACTCACAAGAGAAAAAAACGTCTGAGAAAAAACAGACACAAAAAGAAAAAATAAAACCTAAGAGTTATGGCCTATGAAATGATTATAGATGCAGGGCCAGAAGGAGAAAGAATTGCTCTACTCAAGGACAAGAAATTAGTTGAACTTCACCAAGAAAAAAGCGACAATAGCTTTCTTGTTGGTGAAATTTATCTAGGTAAGGTAAAGAAGATAATGCCAGGTCTTAACGCTGCATTTGTAGACGTTGGCCATAAAAAGGATGCTTTTTTACACTATCACGATTTAGGACCATATATAAAATCATGGTTGAAGATTACCGAAGAAACTATTCAAGGGAATAGAAAAAATGGTGACTTATCCCGATTTGATTTAGAACCTGAAACTCTTAAAACAGGTAAAATCGGAGACGTACTTAAGAGAAATCAACAAATCCTTGTTCAAATAGCAAAAGAGCCTATTTCTTCCAAAGGACCTAGACTTACAACAGAGATTTCGATCGCTGGAAGGTATTTCATTCTTGTTCCTTTTTATGATACTGTTAATGTTTCAAAAAAAGTAAGCACCAATGAAGAGCGAAAGCGACTCAAAAATCTAGCAACAAGCCTCAAAGCTCCAAAGCTTGGATTAATATGTAGAACTGCTGCTGAACAAAAAGGCGGACAAGATCTTCACCAAGACATTATGGAACTGCAGAGCAAATGGAACAGTATTTTTGATGTTCTTCCAACAGCAAATGTCCGAGACAGAATCCTTGGAGAAGCCCAAAAGAGTTTTGCGATTATTCGAGATTTAATGAGTTATGAGTTTGGGACAATTGCAGTTAACCAAAAAGCATTATATGAAGATTTAAAAGTTCATCTTGGTGCTATTGACAAACAATTACCTAAGGTATTGAAATACTATTCAGGTAAAGAGAATATTTTTTCTCAGTTTGGAATCCAGAAACAAATTCAAAGTTCATTTGGAAAAACTGTTTCATGCCCAGGAGGAGCATACTTAATAATTGAACATACAGAAGCACTCCATTCGATTGACGTAAACAGCGGGAGTAAACAAAATAGAACCGCCAACCAAGAAGAGAATGCTCTTGCTACCAACTTAGATGCAGCTAGAGAAATAGCACGTCAGTTGCGATTAAGAGATATGGGTGGAATTGTGGTAATTGACTTCATAGATTTACGTACACCTAACTTTAAGCGGCAACTTTTTAATACGCTTAAGGGTGCAATGAGTGAGGACAAAGCGAAACATACTATTTTACCTATCAGTAAATTCGGGTTGGTTCAAATTACTCGTCAGCGTGTTAGACCTGAAATGAGTATTTCTACTGCAGAAACATGTTCAACATGTGGAGGTACAGGTAAAGTGCAGTCAAGTGTTATGATTCTTGACGATATTGACAAACACCTTGATTACTTGTTGCTTTCATCAAAACAAAACGGTTTAACTATTCTAACAAATCCTTATTTGGCAGCTTATATAACCCAAGGTTTTCCTTCTATACGAATGAAATGGTACATGAAGTACAAGAAATGGGTTAAAATTAAAGCTGATTTTAGCTACGGGATGTTAGATTATAGTTTCCTCGATCAGTCTAATGAAAAAATTGATATTGACAAACCTTAATGGCTGTTAAGTTTGTTGTAATTGGTGCCACAAAAGAAAAGTTTTATAAACAAAGTGAGGCAGAGTACTTAAAACGACTCAATAAGTATTGCAAGCTAAACTACGTCGAAATTCCTTCCTCCAAAAAATCCGTAAAGCGGGATGATTGTTTAAAGATGGAAGAAGAGTCGTTGCTCAGAAATATCAATGACAATGACTATGTGGTATTGCTCGATGAGAAAGGCACCGAGCACACAAGTCGCAAGTTTGCTAAACAATTGAACGATCTTTTAAACTATCAACCAGGTATTGTGTTTGTTATTGGTGGAGCTTTTGGGTTTTCTGATACCATTAGAAAAAGAGGTAATGCCGTATGGTCTTTGTCAAAGCTTACATTTCCGCATCATCTTGTAAGAACAATCTTTTTAGAGCAGCTTTATAGAGCTTTTACTATCTTAAAAGGAGAACATTATCATAACGATTAGTTAACCGGTTATCTAGAATAACCTATGTTTTATTGTATAAAAATTTGAAATTAATCAAACTTTGATATGTTTGCAGCGTTTACATTTTAAAATGGGTAGAAAAAAGAAAGAAAAACCAGAAGATAAAAAAAAGATGGGCAGGCCGCCTACGAAACCCGTTACTAAAAGGCTTGCTTATTATGTTACTGTTAAGGTGAACAACTCTATGAATTATCAAGTTACTAATGTTCTCATTAGTAAAGACACAATTCCTGAAGTTAAGCAACTTATTGCTCGTTCTCCACAACAGGTTGAATTATTGGGATATTGGAACGGAAAATCATACGATCCAGTACCCGAATTAGAAGAATTTATAAAAAGCAGAAAATAAATTGCGAATAGTATATAATTTTAAAAGGAGTGCATTTGCACTCCTTTTTTGTTTTGAAAAGTAAATACTCCATACAGTTTTGGCTTTTATGTTTGAGCACATTGTTGTTCTTCTTGAGCTTCAATATTATTATTCCTGAAATGCCAGATTATATATCATCTCTTGGTGGGGAAGATTATAAAGGTTATATCATTGGTGTATTTACAATTGCTGCAGCACTCTCTCGACCGGTTAGTGGTAAGTTAGCTGACACCATAGGTAGACTGCCAGTTATGATATTCGGTGGTTTAGTTTGTGTTGTCATATCTTTCTTATATCCACTATTTACAACTGTTTTTGGTTTTTTAGCATTACGTGCTTTGCACGGACTAAGTACAGGTTTTATGCCAACAGGAACAGTTGCATATTTAGCAGATATAATTCCAAGTGATAGAAGAGGTGAAGCGATGGGTTTGTTGGGAATTATGAACAATGTAGGTTTCATGGCAGGAAACGCTATGAGTAGTATTTTGACAGGTTATATTGGAGTTTCCAATGTGTTTATAGTTGCAGGAGTTTTATCGGTATTCTCCGTAGCTATTGTCTTAAGAATGAAAGAAACATTGCCTGTTACAAAACGATTTAAACTCAAGCATTTACTTGTTAATACGGATGACGTGTGGGACAAACGAGCAATCAATCCTGCAATAGTTATGGTACTTACAGTTACAACTTTCGGAGCTTTGTTGACCTTGATACCTGATTATTCTAAGCATTTGGGCATAGATAATAAGGGATTGTTTTTATCTGTGATGACAGTTTCTACAATTATAACTCGTTTGTTTACAAGTAAACTATCAGACAAAATTGGAAGAGCCAAAAGTTGCTTAATAGGTACCTCTTTTTGGATTATAAGCACACTATTACTGACTACTATAAACCTGAATGCTTTCTATTTAGCAGGAATTACCTGTGGAATTGCATCTGGGATTAATTCACCTGCAATTTTCGCTTGGGCAGTAGATGTAGCTGATGGTGTAAGGTCAGGAAGAGCCATGGCAACACTATTTATAGCCTTGGAAATTGGGATTAGTGTAGGGTCATTTGGTTCAGCTGCTATCTATGGAAATGTGCCAGAAAATTTCATATATGTCTTTCTAGCCATTTCGCTAATAAATGTACTAGCACTTGCCTATGTAATTTCAATACGAAAATCTACTGCTCCCAGTGTGAAATATTAGCTTATTTATATTAATTTAAAATAAGCGAAGTTACTAGATGTATCAACCGATTTCATCACTTCGTTTGATTGCAGAATGTGCATTTTATTTTTCTTGTAGAAACGGCACTAAAAGTTTACTCAATGTCATACATTTGCAGCAATTTTTCAACAGCTTTTAATGGGAAAAGATATAAAAATCAAGCGTGGCAAGAATATTTCGTTGGATGGAAAACCAACAAATAAATTCTATACCGTGTCGCCTTCTACCACATTTGCAATTAAACCAATAGACTTTAAAGGACTAGTTCCGAAGTTGATGGTAAAACAAGGTGATGAAGTAAAAGCAGGAGATTGCCTGTTTGTAGACAAAAAAAATAGTCAAATTTGTTTTACATCACCGGTAAGTGGTGAAGTTGCAGAAATTGTTAGAGGTGATAGACGTGCTATCCAAGAAATAAGGGTACTAGCAGATTCCTCTATTTCATATAAAGAGTTTAATACCTCTGGTTATGCAGATAAATCAGCTGAAGAAATTAAAAATTTATTTCTTGAAGCTGGATTGTGGCCTTACATTGTACAACGTCCGTTTGGAACAATAGCAGAATTAGATGTAACTCCAAAAGCAATACATATTTCAGGATTTGATTCTGCACCTTTGGCAGCAGATCTTGCAATTACCTTAAAAGGTCAGGAAGCGAACCTTCAAGCTGGAATTAAGGCATTGGCCAAACTTACTGATGGTAAAATTCATTTGAATTTGCATCGTAAGTTTGATAGCTCAATTTATAATAATCTTACTGGTGTTGAGAAAAATTTCTTTACTGGTCCGCATCCAAGTGGATTGGTAGGAGTTCAAATTCATCACATAGATCCAATTAATAAAGGTGATGTGGTTTGGACAATTAAACCGCAGCATGTGGCATTTCTTGGTAAGTTCTTGGAAACAGGAAGAGTTGATTTAGAACAGATTATTACCGTTGCAGGTTCAGAAATTTCTAATCCGGGTTATTACACAACTCGTGTGGGAGCATCTATTGAGAATATGACAGCTGAAAACTATATTTCTGAAAATGTTAGAACAATAAGTGGAAATGTGTTGACTGGCAGCAGTATTGGGGAGAAAGGATACTTAGGATTTTTCGACAATCAAATTAGTGTAATTCCAGAAGGAGATGAATATGAGTTCTTTGGGTGGTTATTCCCATCCTATCCTAGACCTACGTTATCAAGCTCTTTACCAATTTCAAAATTCCTGAAAAAGTCATTTAGAGCAAATACCAATTTTCATGGAGAAGCAAGGGCTTTTGTTGTATCAGGAGAATATGAAAAAGTACTTCCCATGGATATTATGCCAGTACAATTACTCAAATCTATTTTAGCAATGGACTTAGAGCAAATGGAAAACTTGGGTATCTACGAAGTTATAGAAGAGGATTTGGCCTTATGTGAGTTTGTATGTACATCCAAACAAGAAGTACAAAGCATCTTGTCAGAAGGTTTAGAAATAATGGCTGAAGAAGGATAACGGTTTAAAAAAAGGAAATGAAGTTTTTAAGAAAACAGATAGATAAAATAAAACCTACCTTTTCAAAAGGAGGAAAGTTGAGTTTTTTGCACTCAACATTTGATGGTTTGGAAACATTTTTATTTGTTCCAAATCATACAACAAAAAAAGGTTCGCACATACGTGATGGTATAGACTTAAAAAGAACAATGTTTATTGTGGTTATCGCAATGATACCTGCATTGTTATTCGGAATGTGGAATCTTGGTTTTCAATATCACAAAGCAATTGGCCAAATGGATGTATCTTTATTAGATAACCTCTTATTTGGTTTTATAAAAACATTACCGCTAATTATCGTTTCGTACGGTGTTGGTTTAGGTATTGAAT
>JABDQY010000233.1 GCA_013042025.1 Bacteroidia bacterium | reverse complement strand
CTTCAATACCTCCTAAAACCTTGTACAATTTTTCTTGCTCACGAGTCTTCATAAGCCTTTCTTTCTTGTTCATGTTTTCGAAAGTTCCATCAGTTTTCATCTTTTCGATGGTTTGCATCTTCTTGATAGACTTTCTTACTGTACCGAAGTTGGTTAACATACCACCTAACCATCTCGTGCTAGCATAAGGCATGTTTACTCTTTTAGCATTTTCTTCTACAATTTCTTTTGCCTGTTTCTTAGTAGCAACGAACATTACTTTCCGTCCTGTTCTTGCAATGTTTGCAATTGCATGCTTAGCATCTTCAAGCTTAGCAGAAGTTTTGTTAAGATCAATAATGTGGATACCATTTTGCTCCATAAAAATGTAAGGAGCCATTTTTGGATTCCACTTGCTTGTTAGGTGACCAAAGTGTACACCAGCTTCTAATAATTGTTCTGTAGTTACTGCCATTATATTAACGCTTGCTAAATTGTCTTTTCTTTCTTGCTTTTGGTTGACCAGGCTTCTTACGTTCAACTGATCTTGAATCTCTTGTCATTAATCCTTTTGCTCTTAATGCTGGTTTGTTTTCAGCATCTAATTCAACTAATGCTCTTGCGATAGCAAGTTTAATAGCATCTGCCTGACCAGTAGTTCCACCACCGTCAACATTTACTTGAATATCATATTTACCTTCTAAATCACAAACTGCAAGTGGAAGATTTACTGCATATCTCGAATCTGGAGAAGCGAAGTACTCTTCAATTGGTCTTTTGTTAATGGTAATTTTACCTTTACCAGTGCTCATGTAAACACGAGCGATTGAAGATTTTCTTCTTCCTATAGTATTAATTACGTCCATTTCTTAAATATCTAATTTTTCAGGTTTTTGAGCTGCATGTGGATGTTCTGTGCCAACATAAACGTGTAGGTTAGTGAAAATTTTTCTTCCTAATCTGTTTTTTGGCAACATACCTCTAACACCTCTTTCGATTAAATCTTTAGGCTTTTTAGCAAGTAATTCTTTTGCTAAAGTAACTCTTCTTCCACCTGGATAGCCACTGAAAGTTTCGTACTCTTTCGTTTCCATTTTGTTCCCTGTCATTGTAATTTTCTCTGCGTTAATTACGATAACATTGTCTCCACAATCTACATGCGGAGTGAATGATGGTTTGTTTTTGCCTCGAAGTGACTGTGCAACTTCAGAACAAAATCTACCTAAAGTTTTACCTTCAGCGTCAGCTATAACCCAACGTTTATCAACGGTTTTGCTATTTGCTGCTACGGTTTTGTATGATAATGTATCCACTATTAATTCTTTATGCTCTTAAAAATCGGGCTGCAAATGTAGCTTTTTGCTTTATATTTTCAAATAAATGGCTCGAAAATATCTCGTAGTGATTTTGTGGTGATTTTAAGGTCATTTTAACTACCGTTTTTTGAGCACTTATTCAGTTAAAAATGGAGTTGCCAGTAACCAACATCTATCCATTTCTGAAACTTAAATCCAACACGACTAAACACACCAATTTTTTTAAATCCCAGTTTCTCATGTAAAACAATGCTGCCTTGGTTTGGAAGAGAAACGCCGCCAATTGCAGTTTTTACATCTGTGCTTCGAACTTCATCAATAAGTTTACTATAAAGTTTGGTTCCAATACCACTACCTTCATATCCATTTTTTAGATAGATAGATGTTTCTACTGCAAAATTATAAGCAGCTCGAGGTTTCCACGTACTTGCATATGCATAACCAACCACAACCGTATCTATTATTGCAACCAGATATGGGAATTGATTGGATATTTTTTCAATACGTTGCTGCATTTCTTCCGCAGAAATAGGCGTGGTTTCAAAAGTTACGATGGTGTGGTCTATGTAGTAATTGTATATGTCTGCAATTTCAACTGAGTCTGTAGATGATGCTGGTCTTATTTCTAAACCTTGCATTTATTCACCTGTTAACTCACCCATTTCAATTACCAATCCGTCAATTTTGTCATCAACCGGAATTTGACACATTAATCTGCTCCCTTCTATGTCTAATACAAACGCGTCATCAAGCATTTCTTCTTCGGAATCGGACATCTCTGGTAATTCATGATCACTTTTAACTATGCAGTTGCAAGTGGCACACATGGCCATTCCTCCGCATGTTGCTTTAATAGGAATTTCATTTGCACGAATTGCCTCCATTACATTGAAACCCATGTCCGTAGGAGCTTGAATGTGATGCTCAACTCCTTCGAGGTCTGTCAGATGTATTGTGATTAAATTTTCCAAGGCCGCAAATGTAATTATTGTTTCGATTGATTCACAGCTTGTACAGCCTTCCTAACACTACCTTTTTCTATAAGCATTTTTTTGGCTGTTTCTTCATCCAGTCCCGTTTGCTCCATAATCATTCGCGTTCCGCGAATAACCAATTTTTTGTTGCTCAGTTGCATGTCTACCATTTTATTCCCTTGTACATGCCCCAACTTTATCATCAAACTTGTGCTTATCATATTCAGAACCAATTTTTGAGCGGTGCCACTTTTCATGCGAGTACTACCAGTAACATATTCTGGTCCAACAACCACCTCAATTTTGTAATCAGCTATTTCGCCAATCTTACTGTTTGTATTGCATGCTATAGCACCACAGGGAACATCGTTCTCTTTACATTTTGATAGTGCTCCTTGTACGTACGGTGCTGTTCCGCTGGCACTAATTCCAATAACAAAATCGTTGCTAGTAATTTCATGCTTTTGCAGGTCATACCAACCTTGAAGCGGATCGTCTTCTGCATGTTCTACTGCTTTGCGAATAGCGGTCTCTCCTCCGGCAATAATTCCAACTACTAAACCTTGAGGAACCCCATATGTTGGTGGACATTCACTGGCATCAACCACGCCTAGTCTTCCGCTTGTACCGCTTCCCAGATAAAACAATCGTCCTCCCTTTTTCATGCACTCAAAAGCTCCATCAATTAGCTCTTGGATACTGCCTAGTTCTTTTTCAATTGCTAGTGGAACCGTTTTGTCTTCTTGGTTCATACCTTGAAGCAATTCTAAGGTTGATTTCTGATCTAAATTGTCGTGATTGGATGTTGTTTCTGTAGTAAGCATTAATTAATACAATTCTAAGTTCTTAGTAGATTCCTGTTACACTAAATGCCAATTTTTTATTCTCAACTTTACCATCAAGGTTAAACACTTCAATAAAAAGCACATAGTTGCCAGTTGCTATTTTATCTCCGTTTGATTTGATGCCATCCCAAAATAGATTGCCAGTTGTGGATATAGTTTCATTATTAAATGGATGATCTATCAACACACCATTGAGATTGTACACATAGCCGTTTAAAGTATTGTTGATGTCTTCCATGGTGTACTTTAAGCTAAGTATATCTTCATAGCTATCCCCATCGGGTGAAAAAACTTTCGTTTCAAGTTCCAGTTGCACATTGCTTGAGGTTAAGTCTACAAATTGAGAATTTTGATATCCCGGTGTTGCAAATCCAACACTGCTGCTCGCAGACGTCCAATTGCTTGAATTGAGACTACTACTTTTAAAATTGATGCGTTCTAAGCTCACCCCCTCAGTAGAACTCAAGAGCTCAAAATGCTGGTCTTCAGAATAGGCAATAGAGTCAATTAATGTATTCTTTGAATACACGACTATATTCCCTTTGTCATCATTCATTGCAGGAATCTTATCCACTTCTACGTGATTTTTTGTTAGCGGATAGTTGAATCGAACATTAGCAGAATCTATGGAAAGAGCAACGTACCTTTTTGGAGATAGAATATAATTGCTCAATTGAACAATGCTCAATGTTCCACTTGAATTGTAACTCCCCACTTGAAGACTATCAAATGAGATATAATTCTCGCTAGCGTTATACAATTCAATAAAATCAACCCCATCTTTATTAGGATTGAATAAAAGCTCGTTTATCAGAATGTCGTGAACATTTACAGAACTAATTCTTACAACAGGAATTTTAGTATTGGAAGATGCGTTCCCTTTGCAATCTTCCAGTTCTTTTATTGTAAGTAGATAAGAGTTGTTAATTAAATCGTTTTGAAATTCTAAGACTAGTTCAAGGGGAGTAGCATTGTTAATTGCTATTGGATTTGTACCATTACTTACCAATTCAAAGTTGGATAGATCTAAAGTCAATGTTTGAATCAATGCTTCATCCAACCATACCGTAATTTTTTTTGTATCTGTAATAGTTGCTTTTATTATGGTTGGAGCTTCAGTATCCGTTTGTACACCCCAAACTGAATTTTCAAACCCAGGAGTTCCTCCCAAGGAGGCTGTGCTTGCATTCCAGTTTTCATGCTCGGAGCACAAATTCGCAGTATCAATAAGCTCTAATGAATATCCTCCTTGTTTTTTAATCTCGTCTCTATAGTAAGTGTCTGTATATGAAACCCGATCCAATAAATCACCCTGATTGTTTCTTAATTCTAAATCATCCCCACTATTGTTCAAAGTCGGAAAACTTTGCAATCCTTCAACAGAACCAAATGAAGTATAGAGGTTCTCATTCCCTTCTTTGCACAGAATAAGGTATCCCCATGGTTCAAGAGTTATGTTTGGCAATATTGCGGGATTTCCTCCATCGGAGAATGTGCATCCTTCAAGCGTTAAGGTGTCTGGTGTGGTGTTAAATAATTCTATAAATTCTTCTTCAGGTAAACCAACAGTAGGAGTAGGGTCGGCAAAAATTTCAGAAAATACTACGTCTCCAGATTTTGGTTGAACATATTGGTATAAACTAAATGTATATATGCTGTCTCCATTGTTCCCTTGTACATCAAATAGATTAGTGATTGATAATGTGTAGGACCCGTTTGTGAGTGCTTGACTAAATGAGAGAATGAGTTTATTGGTATTAAAATCTCCGGTTACATTATCTGGAATTCCGTATCCATTCGATAATGAGTAAATAGTAAGCGGACTATTTGATACAATGTCATCAAATGTAAGTTCCAGCTGATCTGGAGCTATCCAATCGATGTTTGTAACTGCAGCAAGTGTAGTATCCACAATTTTAGGACCTACGTAAATGTCGTCAAAGTAGTGTTTTTGGTGAAAAGTGGCTGTACTTTGCTTAACTAAAATTCCAAAATATCCAGTTGTGCTTCCGAAACTAGTTCCAGTTGCTTCAAGGGCAAACAATGAGCCACCTGTATAGTCTATCCAAAGCTCCCAATGGTAGTCTTCTTTGGTCACTTTAATGCGAATTTCTTTGTTGTGTGTTTTACCGTCTGCTCCATTAATAAGAACCGATTCTACTCCGTTGTCTAGTTTATATAATGAAACCTCATCTTTCGTATTCCCTACTCGAACAAAAAATCCATTTTGAGCAGTTGAAACATCTGTAGAGTCTGACACAAGGAAAATGTCTGAATAGTTGGCACTAGAAGTACTTAGTTTGAGGTTTACCCAGAATTCCCATTCGGCGTCGCCTGCAATTGATATGGGCGTTGAAATAGAGAACACATCGGAAGCAGTTGTGGATGCCGATTGAAGCATTCCGTTGCTTGTCATAAACTTGCTAGTATTTCCGCTCCAGGTAGGATTCGACGTCAAATCTCCATCCGAAAAATCTTCACTAATCTGAGCGTTCATAGTACACCAAAATAGGGTCAATATAAATAGCAACCCATTTTTCATTTTGGAGGAATAATTCTATTCTTAATTTCTTTGTAAATACCCACAAACGATAGGTGATTGAGTGGGAATTCTAAGAAAACGTGCAATACACTAAAAAAGAAAAGCACAGCTAATCCAATCTTGTAATCGTATAAGTAAAGTGCAACCGAGCCTAACCAAATAGCGATTGCTCCATAAAGTCGTGATTTTGATACTTGATGCCAGTTAATTACTTTGGTTTTACTAAACCAGTTTAGATAGTGATAGGTATACGCAAAGGCAATGAATATTTGCAACTTAAGTCCTATGGTTGACATAACGTAATAAGTTCCTTTATGCCATCCGAAGAAGTTAGAAATAGC
>JABDQY010000219.1 GCA_013042025.1 Bacteroidia bacterium | reverse complement strand
GAATGGGGACTGGATTTGGGCAAGGAATCACTTCTTGTTGATACTACAGACTATTCTACCAATGTTCCTGGAATATTCGCAATCGGAGATATCAATTCCTATGAAGGAAAACTAAAGCTTATCTTGTGTGGATTTCACGAAGCTACTCTTGCCGTACAATCTGCCTACAAACGTATTTTCCCTGATAAAAAACTTGTACTAAAATACACCACCGTAATGGGGGCACCAGGTTCTTGAAAAAATTACTATGAGTATTAAAATTTACCACAACAACAGATGTTCTAAAAGCAGACAATGCCTAAATTTAATGCCGCAAGAAGGTGTTGAAATTATTGATTATCTCAAGAACCCATTAAACAAGTCTGAACTTAAAGCACTAATATCTAAAATGGATATTCAACCTTCAGAACTTATTCGTAAAGGTGAAACCATCTGGAAAGAAAACTTTAAGGGTAAAACCATGAACGAAGATGATTACTTAGATGCGATGGCAGCATATCCAAAGCTAATAGAGCGGCCTATTGTTGAAGCAGGAGACAAAGCTCTTGTTTGCAGACCACCGGAATTAGTACTGGAGTTTTTAGGATAAACCACCAGATTTTATCGTAATATCTCTTTGCGGAAATGGAATTTCAATTTTCGCATTATCCAACGCTTTTTTCACAGCCTCATTGGCAAGAAAATATACATCCCAATAATCAGTTGAATTACAAAATGGTCTAACCGCTAGATTAACGGAGCTATCACCAAAATTCAGAATACTTACAAATGGTTTTGGATTTTCCAATACACCAGGTACACCTTGCAAAGCTTTTTCAATTACTTCTTTTGCTTTGTCTACATTTTCATGATAAGCAATACCCACTTCCAAATCTACCCTTCGATTATTTTCTTTCGTATAGTTTAGGATTTTGTTGTTTGCTACGTTTCCATTTGGTAATATAGCCGTATTGTCGGCGGGCGTTATAAGAATTGTATTGAGAATGGTTATACTTTGTACTGTCCCTATTGCTCCATCAGATTCAATCAAATCTCCGACTTTAAAAGGCTTAAATAATAGAATTAGAACACCTCCTGCAAAGTTGCCCAAGCTGCCTTGAAGTGCAAGGCCAATTGCTAAACCTGCAGCACCTAGTACAGCTACAAAACTGGTCGTGGCAATACCCACCATGGATGCAACGCTAATAATTAAGAGAATTTTAAGACCGATATTTACAATTCCTGAAACAAAAGGAATCAGAGAAACATCTACTTCTCTTGTCTCCATCATTCGTCTCGTGAATTTTGTAATTCTTGCAACTAACCAAAGTCCAACTATTAATGTAACTATAGCTAGAGCTAACTTAGGAATATATTCAATACCCAATAGTTTGATATACTCTAATACCTTTTCCAAATCTTTATCTTCCATAACTTACGGCAAGATTAACAATAATTGTATAAAAAGTGATGGATATCTTCCATAGAATTGAAATAGGGAATTATCTTCGTTGCTTCGTTTTAAAATGAAAATATCATATAACTGGTTAAAGACATTTATACCCCTCGAACAACCGCTTGAAGAAATTTGCGAAATGCTTACAATGAGTGGTCTAGAGGTAGAGCATGTTTATCCAATTGAAAATATAAAAGGTGGCTTAAAAGGTCTTATTGTTGGAGAAGTTTTGGAGAAACAAAAACATCCAAACGCAGATAAACTCAACTTAACCAAAGTTGATATTGGCAATGAAACTCCTTTAGCTATTGTTTGTGGAGCTAAGAATGTTGAAGTTGGTCAGAAAGTTATTGTTGCCCCAGTTGGAGCTTTTGTTCATCCAGTTGATGGAGAACGCTTTGAAATAAAGAAAGCTAAAATTAGAGGTGAAGTTTCTGAAGGCATGATTTGTGCCGAAGATGAAATTGGATTGGGAAGCGGTCATGAAGGTATTATGGTTCTTGATTCTAAAAATACTGCAGGGGCTGTTGTTGCCGACTTGTATGATGTTAAAACGGATTATCAAATTGAAATAGCAATTATCCCTAATCGAGGAGACGCAATATCACATCTTGGCGTAGCACGAGAACTTCAAGCACTAACTGGTTTAAAGTATAAAAAACCATCATTGGAAACAATTGATGCTAGAGGCCAAATGAAAGTTGAGGTTGCAATTGAAAACCAAGAGGGTTGCCCAAGATATAGCGGAATAACAATATCAAATGTTACTATATCTGAATCCCCTGCTTGGTTAAAAGAAAGATTACAATCAATCGACTTAAAGCCAATCAACAACGTTGTTGATATTACAAACTTCATTCAACACGAATTGGGCCAACCTTTACATGCTTTTGATTATGATTTAATAGATGGTAAGCGAATAAACGTAAGAAATGCTAATTCTGGGGAAGTACTAACTACATTGGATGATGTTGAGCGTAAGCTTCAACCACATAATTTACTTATTTGTGATGAAGAAAAACCTCTGGCCTTAGCAGGCGTCATGGGCGGAGCAGAATCTGGCGTTAGCTTAGATACCAAAAATATATTTATAGAAAGTGCATTTTTCGATCCAGCGGTGGTTAGAAAAACTGCTAAAGAATTTGGCTTGAATACTGATTCAAGCTACCGATTTGAACGAGGTACCGATCCAGAGATGGTCACCTATGCATTGCACCGTGCCGTAAACTTAATTCTTGAATCGGCAGGTGGAGAGATTAACTCAGAACTGGTTGATATATATCCTGAGCCAATAGAACCAAAACAAATTGAGATTAAATTAGATGATCTAAATACGTTTGTTGGACATAATATTCCTGAAGAAAAAGTTAGTGAAATTTTGCAAAGTCTAGAAATAAAGATTTTAGCAAACAACAATAAAAATTTGTTTCTTGAGGTACCAAAGTATAGACCTGATGTTGAAAGACCTGTAGATATTTATGAAGAAATTCTTAGGATTTATGGTTTTGATAGCATCCCAATTCCACAGAAGGTTAATTATATTCCATCTATAATTAGTGACACTTCTCCTAATAAATTACAGACTAAAGTTAGTGACCATCTGTCTAGCATTGGCTTTAATGAAATCTTAAACAACTCGCTAGTGCCTAGTCAGTTGTATAACGAGGAACAACTATCGCAAGCAATTTACATGCTAAATCCGTTAAGCAACGACATGAATGTAATGCGTCAAGAATTACTTAATTCTGCATTGTCTTCTATTGCTTACAATGTGAATAGAAAAAACAATAATGTCAAGTTTTTTGAATTTGGTAAAACCTATTTTAAGAAGAACGACAAATTCATTGAAAAACAATATCTGCAAATAACTGCGTCTGGTAATAGACATCCTGAACATTGGAGTGCTAAACCTGTTAAAATTTCGGTTGAACAACTAATTAATGTTGGTCAACATCTACTTCGAAGATTAAACATCGCACCCAAACATTATAAAAAACTGATTGTAGTAGAAACCATCACAAAAGCTATGATGAAACAAAATCAGTTAAAACAAGAAGCTGTTTCTATTCAAATAGATTGGGATGCATGTTTAAAGCTTGCAAACGACAAATTTATTTTAGAGGAAATTCCGGTATACCCAATTGTAAGACGGGATCTTTCATTGGTAGTGAATAAATCTGCGAGTTTTGATGCTGTGCAGAAAATTGCAAAACAAAGCTTACAGCACTTCCTTAAAGACATCTTGTTATTTGACGTATATGAAGGCAAACCTTTGAAAGATGATCAAAAATCATTTGCAGTAGCCTTTTTCTTATATAATCCTAAGAAAACAATGGAGGATAATGAGATTGATGAATTAATGGAAAAATTAATTACTAACTTTGAGAACAATCTTAACGCCATCATTAGAAAATAATGGAATTAATCGCACGCTTAGAAAACATTGAGTTTTTTGTAAAACAGCTTAAAGCAAAGCACGATGATCTTCAAAGTGAAAACGAAAAACTTAAAGAAAAAAATAAAGAATTAGAAGACTTAGTTAATTCTAAAAAGCTAGAAATAGATAATTTAGAAGTAACAAATAAAAATAGTAAACTTGCAGGTAGTGTACCTCCAACTCAAGATAATTCAGATATTAAACATCAAATTGACTTGATAATTAAGGAGATAGACAACTGTTTGACTTTAGTTAAAAAATAAAATTGAGAAACAACGGACTAGAATGTCTGAAGAGGAAATATCCATAAAGATTAATATTTGTGACAGGTTTTACCCCTTACGTATAAAAACTTCGGAAGAAGAGAATGTAAGAAAGGCCTCAAAAAGAATAAATGAACGAGCGAAGTTTTATATTGAAAACTTCTCGGT
>JABDQY010000092.1 GCA_013042025.1 Bacteroidia bacterium | reverse complement strand
GATCATACCTACAACACTACAAAGCAAGAATTAGAGCTAGCTGCGTTAGCTGTGAAAGACAATGGATATATCTGCGGTCATGACTATACTGCAGTCGCATACTCGGGACTCCGAAAGTACGGAGTAGTAGAAGCGGTAAATGAATTTTGCGTTAATTACAACTATGAAATCATTTACCTAACCTCTGAAACTACTCGTCATTTAAGCTATGCCCTCCGAAAATTGGGATAGTATAATCTATAAAATGCTTTACAGCATTAATTCCTAAACTTCCATTGTTGCTACTTGATTTTCTCCATGAGATTCAATTAGTTTTCTCTGAACATCATAAGAAACGGGTGCATAATCTGCAAATTCCATTCGATATCTCGCTCTACCTTTGGTTAATCCTCTTAGTGTAGAAGAATACTGATGCATTTGAGAAAGAGGAACCTTAGCAGTAATCACTTGGAAACTACCGTCGGTATCCATTCCTTCAACGATACCCATCCTAGTTTGCAAGTCGCCCATAACAGCTCCAACTTGATCATCAGGACATGTTATTGTTACTTTGTTAATAGGCTCTAGTAATTGTGGTTTAGCATTAAGGAAAGCTTCTTTAAATGCATGAGCACCAGCTATTTTAAATGAAATATCATTACTGTCAACTGTGTGCATCTTACCATCAAAAACAGAAACTCTAATATCTCTAACATAACTACCAGTAAGTGGCCCATTTTCCATTAGTTCCATGATTCCTTTTTGAATTGCAGGTAAAAAACGTGTGTCAATAACACCTCCAACAATGCAATTATAGAACGCAAGCTTACCTCCCCAATCAAGATCAATGATGTCTTTTCCTCTTACGGAAACTCCTTCTGGATTTGGCATGTTTTCAACGTAAGGTTCAATCAATAAATGCACTTCAGCAAATTGACCGGAACCACCACTTTGTTTTTTGTGCTTGTATTCAGCCTTTGCAGTACCCAAAATAGTTTCACGATACGGAATCTTTGGCTGATTAAACTCAACCTCAAGATTATGAATGTTCTTTAATTTCCATGCTATTGTTTTTAGATGTAATTCTCCTTGGCAATGCAACAGCGTTTGTTTTAACTCTTGAGAAACTTCAAAGCTAATTGTAGCATCTTCTTCTTTCAATGTGTGCAAGGCATTAGACATCTTTTCTTCCTGGCCTTTCTCAGTTGCTGAAATTGCAACTGTCATGCTATGAGGAGGGAATTCAATTGGTTCTAATTCCAAATCAACCCCTTTGGTATGCAACGTATTGTTTACATGGGTAGATTTAAGTTTAATTGTTGCTCCAATATCTCCAGCAACCAATTCATCTACTGGAACACGGTCGTGTCCTTCCATAATAAACAATTGATTAATTTTTTCTGTTACTCCGGTATTTTCATTCACCAGTTCCATTCCTTCCTTAATTTTACCACTGTAAACTTTGAATAAGCTTAATTCACCAATGTGCGGCTCAATTATAGTTTTATAGATGAATATTGTAGTAGGACCGTCGTCTTTGCATTCCAATTTTTCTCCTTTTTTCGTTACTTGAGGAGGCATTTCATAAGCAGAAGGACAAACATTGTCTATGAAACCCATAATTCTTCCACTACCCATATTGTTTAGAGCTGAAGTACAAAACAAAGGAAAAATGTCGTGCTTAATAAGTGATGAATGTAAGCCCTCTCTCATTTCGTCTTCGTCCAATTCACCTTTATCAAAGTATTTTTCCATAAGACCTTCATCGTTAGAAGCAATTGCTTCTACAAGTTCTTGATGAAGCTTGTCTGCCTTTTCTTTTTCAGATTCTGGAATAGCAATTTTTTCAGGTTTTCCACCGTCTTTTCCAAACTTGTATACTACCATATTTAGAACATCCACAATTTGGTTGAAACCGGTTCCTTGATTTAAAGGATATTGAACAACCACAACATTTGCTCCGAAATGCGATTTTGCTTCCGCAACTGTTTTATCAAAATCTGAATTTTCGTTGTCTAAATGATTGGCAACAATTAGTGTAGGAGTCTTAAACTTTTCGGTGTACTCCCAAATAATATCCGTTGCAACTTCAACTCCGGTTACAGCATTTAAAAGCAACACTCCAGTATCTGCTACTCGTAATGCACTAATTAGCTCTCCTGAAAAATCATCATACCCTGGTGTGTCAATGACATTAATTTTATATCCTCTCCAAGGCACATGCATTACAGATGAGAATACTGTGCTACCTCTCTGATGTTCTAGTTCGTGGAAATCACCAATGGTGTTTCCTTCATCAACTGAGCCTCTTTTCTTCGTTATTCCTGCTTCAAAGAGCATGCTTTCGGCAAGTGTTGTTTTACCACTTCCTGCATGTCCAAGAAGACAAATATTTTTTACATGTTTGGAATCGTATCTTTCCATGACGTATTTTTTTTAGTTTTAAATTATATGTTAATTAACCCTCAATGATTGAAGGCTTTTATTTTTACCATTTATGTAGAGCTAGAAACTCATTGTATTCATTCTCCAACTCGTCTAAGAATCCAGTTAGGTAATCTACTTTCTCCTTAATTTCGGAATGAGCAGCAGGAGAGAATTGACCTTCGGGCATACTTACAATCTGTTTATGAATTTTTATCTCATGCTTCAAATCATGAATATTAACTAACTGAATATGAAATTGATTATGAAAATGATCAATACCAACTTTTGCTTCATGATCAGTTTTCCCTGGAGAGAAGTAGTAAAGGCTATCTTTAAGTTCATTAATTTTTTTTCGATAAGAGACTAATGTGTTATACCATTTTGTACTCTCATTTACTCGCTGGTTTTCTACAATTGCTACTGTCATATTATGTGTTATTTACGTTGTTGATTTAATAAATAGAAAGGAATAATTCCATTTCTTGATGCTAGCAAAGATATCTGCTATCATCCTAATCTATGGGGATTTTGATATGATTTTGGTCAGAGAGAAAGATGATTAGGTTTATTGAAAACTTCCATCTTTAGGTTAGGGCTCTAATCCATGATTATGCTAAAATAATTGCTTTTTCGAACTGCAAAGTGAGTAAAAATACTTTGAAATTATTGCAGCCAATAGGTGAACTTTAGAACCAAACCACGATTTTTAACAGCAAAATCTGTAGTTAAATAATTGTCGGTGTACACGATGTACAAATCACTCATAGGTTTGTACCTCCATTGCAATCTGCTGTTGATATTGAAGTTTTCAATTTGAGTGTTGTATTGCAAAAATGTAGTGAAGAAGATGCTCTTTGTAAAAGACAACTCAATTTCGGCACCAATTAAGGACAAGTGCTTATTAGCTTCAAGATTAGGCATGTTAAATGAGTTCTGGTTGGTATACAAACTGAATTTACCAATAGGTTGTAAACGATAGCTAATAGCAGCATTTACGTTGGTTCTATATCCGTTGTAATATTCTCCGTACGCAACAGCTCCTTCAAATGCAAACGCTTTTCTGGGATTCGATTCGTAATAGAATAGCAGGTTGTTATAGCGATAATCTCCTTTTGCCGTAATTGCATTGCTGTCACCAGTAAAAGTAAGATCTGTATCGAAGTACAGTTTTGTAAAACGCTGATTAAGTTCTACAGCAACAGAAGAGGTATTCTTAAACTGTAAAAGGTATTTATTTCGAAGTAGATTGTCCGTTAATTCACGATCAACATTTGCATATCTATCCATATAGATTTCGAACTGTTGATTGATAAACCATGACTTCTTTTCTGGGTAATAAATGTACTTTAGCTTAGGTTCAAGTCTCCAGTATGCGTTGCGTTGTCGAATGCCTAAATCTGGATTGTACCGCTCTAGACGTGGAACAAATCCAAAATCTGCAATGAAATTTTGACCAACATATTCATGATTCCACATGGCAAAAAAGCTTTTTGTACTATATGCTAAGTAAGATGCATGCGTGAAGTTATCTTTAGTTTGATTGGGTGTAAATGCATGATGGTAAAAAACCTTGCCTGTCCACTTTCTGTCGATGGTGTTAAAATTAAAATCAGACCCTATTATTCTATTGTAATCATTCGTGTTAATCTTACCAGCATTGTAACTATTTCGGTTTAAACCTATTACTCCGATGGTGCTATTTTTAAGCACTCTTTTTTGTAATGCTAGAACAGAATAGTTTTGCATTGGACGTTGTTCAGCAATGTTGGTATGAATATTCATTATCCCAATTCTCCAATCTTTACCTACTTTTCCGCTTAAACGTGCACCTGCAACAATTGGGATTATTTCACCTCCATCTAATCCAATTTTACGAGAAAAGAATGGTCGAATTTGTCGAAATCCAAAATCGGAGAACAGGTCGCTATTTTCAATAAAAAAGTTTCGACGTTCAGGGAAGAAAAGATTAAATCTACTCAGATTTGTTACTTGTCTGTCTACTTCAACCTGACTAAAATCAGGGTTTAAGGTTAAGTCTAGCTGCAATGAATTGGTGATGCCAATACGAGCGTCTGTACCTAGATTCTTTGAAAATGTTCTTTTTTCTTCTTGGGGAAGATGTGTTTTTTGCGTTCCGCCTGTAAGATAAGGTATGATCGCAATGCTCTTCTTTTTACTTTCAAAGGGAACATCCCAAATAAGTTCGCCACAAAAAGCTAGCGAGGCTATATTAAAGTTTCGAGGAACACTAGCCCAAGAGGAGCCCTCATTTCGTTTTAAATCATTTCTCGAAAAGTTGATTCTCCACTTTTTTGATCCTTTATTAAAACGTAAGGAGGTAAATGGAATCGCTATCTCTACAACCCATCTGTCAGAATAATTTTTAACTTCACTTAGCCATAAGATATCCCAAGCGGTAGTTACACCGTAATTACCACCCACCTGAATTAGTCCTTCTCGTTGAACACCCCTAGGATTTACAGCGAAGCTGAAACCGTTTGTATGGTCATCATAGGGATCTATGTACACTCCAAAAGCATCACTTACTGGATATGAAAAGTCTCGCTTCAAAGATTGAACGATATAGGGCTTGTTTATGGTGTCGTAACAAATAGCAGAGATATAAAGGTATTTGTCATCGTAGGTAACTCTAACTTCTGTTTTTGTATTTGCGAATGCGGTATCAACCGGAACGCTTTGATAAAAGTCTTTTGCAATTTCACAATTCTTCCAGGCAGTCTCATTCAGTTCACCATCAATTTTAATTTCCCCAACTGCTCTACTAATGTTTAATGAAGGTATCGGCTTTTGACCAAAACTTGTTAGGGAGGCCAACAGACAAAGGAAAGTAGCTATAGTATTGACTTTTTTCAATTCGACTGCAAAACAACTGAAAAAATCTGTTTTTAGAAGATAACCCATGGTTTACTCTAAAGTAAACTCATATTTAAGTAGGGGGTATTCTTGTCTTAACTCATTTTTACGGGTAGAATAATACCATATTTTGTTTTCTTTATACGCTATTGATGTAGTATCATTCTGGGTATTCTTGTTCCAGATATCAGCAGAATACATCTTTGTAATTCGCTGATTTTTATTGTATTCATACGTATTGTACATCTCTCGCTTGGAAGTTTTATTCAACGGTAAATTGATGTTTTGTGTTGTACGCACTAAGTTATCATTATACGTGCTGTTTAAACTGTAGATGAGCTCCATATGTTCATCAAAGAGTTGTGAAACAATAGACTCTAAATACTTATTTTTATAGGAGTAAACGGTTGAATCAAAAAGGTATGAATTATTTTGGTCATCTTTTCGATGTGTAGCTATTGATGAAATTTGGCCACTTGAGTTAAAGCGAAATTGGTAGCTCATGTCTTTACCTGTTATATCAGATTCTGTAATTTTTACAACATTTGATTTCGGTAAGGAGTTGTTTCTGTTATTCCTCCACCAACGTTGAAGTGGATGCGTGTACAATGGGTTAATCATGCTTCTCCTCGCCAAACATTCACCATCAGTTTCAATAAACGCACATAACGAGTCTGCCCAATCTAAATTGAAGTATTGAATATCTTTATCAATCATTTTACTTTCATAGAGTAGACTATCTCGATCGTTGAATATCTTAAAACCTACGTGATTAAATACCAATGGATTTTCATAGTTGTGAGATTGAATAAAGTAGAATGCACTCATCGCATCACTATACAAATAACCCAATGGATGTCGATTCGTAGGCTCATCGATTGTGTCATTATTTGAGTTACTATTTCTAAGAAATAGAAATGCAGTTAATGCAATTAGACCAATCGGAATAAGGAATTTTTTCATATCACAAATTTGAATGCAAAGAAATGATTAAGTGATAAAACTGATAAGCAACCAATTGTAAAACGTTGCTAAGTCAAGGAGGATGTTCAAATAGTGCAGGTTCTGGTGATGGAATCAGTCTACTGCGAGTGAACTCGTTTAAAATTTTGATATTCGCTCTCTAACTTGTCAAGATATCCTGTAAGAAAATCAACTTCCTTTTTCATTTCAACATGAGCTGCTGGTGAGAAACTTCCTTCTGGTAATCCAACCATAAGTCGATGTTGCTTTAACTCATGTTTTAAATCATGAACATTAACAAGTTGAATGTGAAATTGATTGTGGAAGTGGTCGATACCTTTTAGGCCATCACTGTCTTTATCTCCTGGGGAAAATGCATAAAGGTCAGTTTTAAAATCAGTTAGTTTTTTTCGATAAGATACAAGGGTTTCATACCATTGATTGCATTCATCAACGCGGGTGTTTTCTTTGGCTTGTGTTAACATTGGTCTAAAAGTAAAATAAATGTTTTAAAATTCCGTAAAATCTTGAAAATTTTGTTCGAGTATTTCGCTTTTTCATGATGTCGTTTTATGAATGTATCATTGCACAAGCAGACGTGAAAGTAAGGTCAACCAACATAGCACAAGCAAAAGAAGTGGTTTGGAAAAGTAAAAAGATTCAAACTGGAATTTACAAGTATCCTACAGAATCTGGAATCTATTTGGGGGCAGAAGACGTTGTAAAAGATTCAGTTGTAGACCGAAAGTATCATGGAGGAGTTGACAAAGCATGCTATGCATTTTCAGCAGATGTATACCCAGAATGGAAGACAATGTATCCCAATCTTGAATGGGATTTTGGAATGTTTGGAGAGAATCTAACCATTGATGGTTTGGACGAGAGGCAAATCTATATTGGAGATCAATATCAAATAGGAGAAGCCTTAGTTGAAGTTTCTGAACCGCGAGAACCATGCTTTAAACTGGGTATTCGTTTTGGAACACAGGCCGTATTGAAATCGTTTATCAATCAATCACATTGTGGGGTTTACTTTAGAACAATAAGAGAAGGGAAAGTGCATATTGGAGATGATGTGCAATTGGTAAAACGTGTACAAGAAGAATTCTCTATGGCTCGAATATATTGGCTAAGATACAATGCTCAATTAAAGCATATCCCTGAGATACACAGTGCATTGAACATAGAAAGTTTAGCGGTAAGTGCTAAAGATGGTTTAAGAAAGCGTTTAACTTATTTAGACCAACCCGGCTCTCTTTAACAAAGCATCTACCTTCGCATCCCTTCCTCTAAATCGTTTGTACAATATAGAAGGATCTTCTGAACCTCCGGCGGAAAGCACATGTGTTTTAAACTTGGTTGCTGTTGCCTTATCAAATATTCCGTGTTCTTGAAACGCTTCAAATGCATCGGCATCTAAAACCTCAGCCCATTTATAACTGTAATAGCCACTGCTGTAGCCACCCTGAAAAATATGAGAGAAGCTAGTGCTTGTGCATGTTTCTTTTACAGAAGGATAAAAATCCAATCCTTTGATACTATCTTTTTCAATTGCTTTCACATCTATTGTATCAGAAGAGTTAGCTCTATCAGCTGCATGCCAACCCATGTCTATTTTTCCTAAACTAATTTGGCGTATAGTTCCCATGCCACTCATAAAATTAGCTGAGTCCTTAATTTTTTGGATGTATTCTCCAGGAATGGCTTCTCCTGTTTCGTAGTGTTTTGCAAATAAATCAAGGCATTCTTTCTCGTAACACCAATTCTCCATAAGT
>JABDQY010000196.1 GCA_013042025.1 Bacteroidia bacterium | reverse complement strand
GTAAAAAAGCTGTTTGTCTTACACTTGGTTCTGGTTCAACTGCAAGATCTCATCAACTGCATGAGTATGCAATTCTAAAAGCACCTATGAACATTGTTCAATCAAATCAAACTTGGCTATTACGTCCTAATTATGAAGATAGGCAAGATGAAGACAATGTGCTTGTTGCTGTAAATGAGGCTACTTCATTGGCCCAAGTAATCGGGAAAGAATGGAATAAACTCTTTTAACAGCTATGTTCAATAAACTGGTATTAACGTCATTTTTCTTAATACAATAGGGTGTTTTAAATATGTAACCGAACACACATCCAAATCAACCTCATTAATGGTACATTTGCTAACTTTATTTTAAGGCCAATGAGTGAACCAAAGTTTAACCAAAATCTGGTAAGATCAATACTTCTAGGAATTCTTGCGATAGGAATTGGAATCTTAATCTTCAAACAATTTAGCAAAGATGATACGAAAAGCGAACCAAAAATATCGTTCCGGTCAAAATCTGTGATAGCAGAGAAAGCTCTTTTGTCTGACATTCCGATTTTAATTGAAGTTAGTGGAAGATTAAAAGCAAGCAATAGACTTGAGCTTTACAGCGAAGTAAGTGGAATCTTAAAGTCTTCAAACTTTAGAGCAGGATCAAAATTCTCAAAAAATCAAACCATAGCTTCTATTGATGACCGCGAATTTAGAGCACAGTTAAAAGCTCAGAAAAGTTCGTTTATGGGATTGATAAGTCAAATTTTAGCTGATGTTTCATTGGATTATCCAAACGAATATGAAACTTGGAAAACGTTTTTACAAAATATAGATCCTAACAATTCACTTCCGAAAATTCCAGATGTCACCGATCAGCAATTCAAGCAATTTATTTCTGGTCGTAACATTTTAAGCAATTATTATAACATCCAAAGTCAAGAAGTAAGATTACAAAAACATCGCATAACAGCACCTTATTCTGGGGTGCTTAGCGAAACGAGTATAGACCCAGGAACGTTGGTAAGAGCAGGTCAAAAATTAGGTACATTTACCCAACAAGGAGGATATGAACTGGAAGCCTCTGTTTCCAAAACAGATTTAGCATATTTAAAGATAGGAAGCAAGGTTAATTTATTCTCTGATGAGTTTAACAAAACATATCAAGGGACCGTTTCAAGAATCAATTCAATTATAGACCCAGGCACTCAATTGGTAAGTGTTTTTCTAAAAGTAAGTGGTTCGGATTTACACGAAGGCTCCTATCTCACGGCTAAAATATCTGGAGGTACTGCAACTAACGCTCTTAAAATTAAACGAAGCTTATTATTTGATAACAGTACGTATATCATTCAAGAAGATTCTACCTTATATAAACAACCCGTGGAAATTCTAAATTACCTTGGAGAATATGCCATTATTAAAGGTATAACTAGTGGTAGCAAAGTTCCAAACCAAGCAATAAGTGGAGCATTTGAAGGAATGAAAGTAATCCCCATCACTCAAACCACACCTTAGAATGAAAAAAATCATTGCTTATTTCATAAAGTACCCGGTATCGGTTAATACCTTACTTGCAATTATTACCATTTTTGGTGCAATAGCATATAGCAATTTAACGGCGAGTTTCTTTCCATTAATTGATAGCAGAATCGTAACCGTTCAACTGATTTATCCTGGTGCTTCTCCAGAAGAAATGGAAGAAGGCGTAGTTGCACTTATTGAAGAAAAACTGGAGGGGGTAAGTGGAATAGAACGGATAACTTCATCTAGTAATGAAAACGCCGCCGCCATAATCATTGAAGTTGAGAAAAAGTACAATACAAGTACTGCTCTAGAAGATATTCAAAATGCGGTAAACAGTATTAATAGTTTTCCAAATGGTCTTGAAAAACCTGTTGTTTTTCTGAAAGAGAATGTCAATTTTACGATTAATTATGCTGTAGCTGGAAAAAGCATTAGCCTTAAAGCTCTGAAAGAATATGGTCAACGAATTGAAAAAGATTTGATGCAGCATGAAGGAATTTCAAAGGTAGAACTAGCTGGATTCCCAGATGAAGAAATTGAAATTGCATTGAACGATGTGGCCTTAAGAAAGTATGGGATTACCATTGAACAAGCTGGACTGCTAATTAGAAGTGCTAATATTGACATTACTGGAGGTTCGGTTAAAACATCTAAAGAAGAATTACTAATTCGAAGTCGAAACAAAGGATACGAGGCTCGGCAATTAGAAAACTTAGTACTAAAAACCACACCTGGAGGTGCTGTAGTACGTTTAAAGGACGTAGCCACGGTTCAAGATAAATGGGCTGATGACCCCAATCGAATTTACATCAATGGAAATCCTGGCATTGAAGTTCTAGTAAGCAGTACAGACCAAGAAGACCTCTTAGAAAATGCGGAATATGTGCGTAATTATTTTAAAAAGTTTTCTGAGCTCAATCCACAACTTTCCGCAACACTAATCAAAGATCAATCAGACACGCTACAGGAGAGGAAAGACCTATTGTTAAAAAATGGGTTAATTGGAATGTTATTGGTTCTTCTCTTACTAACTTTATTCCTGAATATCCGAATTGCTTTTTGGGTGGCAATAGGACTCCCAATTTCATTTTTAGGGATGTTTGTACTTGCACTTTATTTTGGTGTGACCATCAATGTAATTTCACTCTTCGGAATGATTGTAGTAATTGGTATCTTGGTGGATGATGGAATAGTAATTAGTGAGAACATTTTTAGTCACTACGAACAAGGCAAGAGTGCTATTCGTGCAGCAATAGATGGAACTATGGAAGTACTTCCTGCAGTATTTTCAGCAGTGGTTACTACTATGATTGCTTTTAGTTTTTTCTTTTTAGTAGACGGGCGTGCAGGAGATTTCTTTAGTGAACTGGCGTTTGTAGTAATTGCAACTTTATTTGTATCACTCATAGAAGCGTTAATTATTTTGCCTTCTCACCTTGCATATAGCAAGGCCTTGAAATCAGGTAAGAAGAAAAGCAAACTAGAATTAACAACAGACAAAATCATGTATGTGCTCAGAGATAAACTCTATGCACCGACATTACGCTTTGCTCTTAATCATAAAATTTTTGCATTTCTTTTTGCCGTAGCTTTCATGATAATCACAATAGGAGGTATAAAAGGAGAACTCATCAAATTCACATTCTTCCCAGTGATTGAACGAAATGATGTACCAGTGAATTTAAGCATGCCTGCAGGAACTCGTGAATCGGTTACAAACGAACGTCTCCTGCTTATTGAAGATGCTATTTGGGAAGTAAATGATAAACTTAAAGAAGAATCGGGTTCAGATATTGATGTAATCTCAAATATCGAGCGAAAGCTAGGGCCCAACACCCACGAGGGAAGCATTAACGCAATATTAGTTGGAAGTGAAAAACGAACAGTGAGTAGCATGGAGCTAGCATCGCTATTCCGACAGAAAGTTGGCTTAATGGATGATGTAGATAAGCTAACTTATGGAAATGCGAGTGCTTTTGGCAAACCTGTTTCTATCACCTTCCAAGGAGAAGACCAAGCAGAATTGGATGCTGCCAAAACAGAACTGAAGATTAAAATGATGGAACTACCTCAATTAAAAGATGTGGTAGAAAGTGTTCAAGAAGGTCGTAGAGAAATTAATTTAAAATTAAAAGACAAGGCATATATCCTTGGTCTTAATGAGGCTCAAATCATGAATCAAATACGACAAGGGTATTTTGGTTACGAAGCTCAACGATTGCAACGCGGTAAAGACGAAGTAAAAGTTTGGGTACGTTTTGATGATGAGCAAAGGTCCTCCATTTATGACTTAGAAGACACACGCATACGAACTTTAGATGGTAAAGAAATTCCTTTACGTGAATTGGCCGATTTCTCCATAAAACGTGGAGTAGTTGCTATTAATCATTTGGATGGTCAGAAGCAAGTAACAATTGAGGCAGAAGTAAGTAACAACCAAGTATCAGCTCCTGTTGTCATAGCTCAAATTCGAGATGAAATCATTCCAGAGATATTGGCTAAACATCAAAGCATCTCACCTTTATATGAGGGTCAAAATCGGGAAGCAGCTAAAACACAGGAATCTGCCAAATTTGCTTTGCCATTTATACTATTCTGCATTATCGCCGTAATTACATTTACATTCAGGTCTTTTGCACAGTCAGTTATTATACTTCTGTTACTGGTACCGTTTAGTTTAATTGGAGTTGCATGGGGACATTATTTCCACGGTCAGCAAATGAGTATATTAAGCTTTTTAGGTGTAGTTGCTTTAATAGGAATTATTGTGAACGACAGCTTAGTGCTCGTCGGTAAAATGAACGGATTTTTAAAAGATGGAATGAAATTCAAAGAAGCTGTTTATAACGCTGGATACGTGCGATTTAGAGCTATATTTTTAACAAGTTTAACCACAATTGCTGGCCTTGCACCACTTATTTTAGAAAAGAGTTTTCAAGCACAGTTTTTAATTCCAATGGCAATTTCTGTTGCCTATGGAATTGGAATTGCAACGGTGCTCACATTAATACTTCTTCCTGTATTTTTATCGGCATGGAACGATATCAAACGTGGTGGATTTTGGTTATGGAACGGTGGAATAATGCCAAGTGCTGAAGAAGTTGAACCTTCAATTAAAGAAATGGAATCAGAGAAATATGAAGATTAATCTAGGGATACTATGCTTAATGCTACTTGCTTCTACAAGCTATGCTCAGCTTAGTGAGTTAAAATTAGAAGATATTGTTAGCAAAACATTACAAAATAATTTGGACCTCGCCATAGCAAGTAACAATGCAGTAGTTGCTAAAAACTTAGCAACCAAAGAACAAGCAGGATACTTACCTACGGTTAGCTTAAATGGAACTGCAAATTACAGTAATAACAACACCAATTTAGAATTTGCAGGTGGATTACCTCCTGTAGAAGTAAATGGTGCTGTGAACACTGGATATGGTGCCAATGTTGGCGTAAACTATGTTGTTTTTAATGGATTTACCCGTGAGAACAATTACAAAGCGTTAGTTAATTCTTCTAAATTAACCGATATCCAATTCAAAGTACTAAGCGAAAATCTAGTGTTTGATGCAGTAAATCGTTACTTGGATATTCAACAAAGCAAACTCGATTTACAAGCCGCTTATGACAATCTCCAAATTTCCAAAGACCGAGTGCAACGCACTAAACTTGCTAATGAAAATGGAAGCAAGAGCAAATTAGACGTTTTAAGTGCAACCGTTGATTTTAACAACGATAGCCTTGCTGTAACGACACTTATCACCAATATCGAAAAGCAAAAATCGAGTTTGAGTGTTTTAATGGGAATCGATCCCAGTACACCTTACTTTCTATCTAGTGATATTCCAATTCCGCAGAGTCAGGATATAGAAGCTCTTACAGAAACCGCATTAAACAACAATGCAACAATCTTGCTGGCTAAGGTGGCGACTAATCTAGCTGAAATTAATACCAGAGCGTTACAAGGTCAGCGATTACCTCAAGTAGGTTTATCGATGAGTTATGGTTTACAAGAGAATCAAAATGGTGCAGGAATTGTTTTGGTTCAAAAAACTCTTGGGTTTAATGGGGGATTGTCGTTATCAATTCCAATATACAATGGAAGCCAATTGAAAACAGCCTTAATCAACTCAGAAATCGCAGAAAAAACAAGCTCATTGGAACTTGGAAAAGCGATACTTACAATTCAAAACGAAATGAAAGCAGCTCAATTGGATAAAGAGCTACTTAATGCAACAATCGGTGCTCAGCAAGCTAATCTGTCTTTAGCAGAATTAGCATTGGAACGAGCAAAATTGGCTTACAATAATGGTCAAATTAGTTTCAATGATCTTCGAATGGCCCAACTGCAAGTGCTACTTTCAAAAAACAGCTTAAATCAGTCCAACATTAATTTAATTCGATTATACTATGCAGTTAATCGTCTTTCTGGTGGATTAATAAGCGAATAATACGGCTACCTTTGCACAGAATAAATACTGAATGGGAGAACAAGTAAAACCAGCGGCAATCAAGCCAAGATTGCACCGAAGGAACAAACATAATACGCGGTATAATTTCAAGAAACTTATTGAACAAACTCCAGAGCTTGCTAATCATGTAGCAATTAATAAATACGGAGTGGAAACCATCAATTTCTTTAATCCCATTGCTGTTAAATTGCTAAACACTTCCTTGCTTAAGTTTGACTATGGAATTGAAAATTGGGATATTCCAAAAGGTTACCTCTGTCCTCCTATTCCTGGCAGAGCAGATTACATTCATCACATTGCAGATTTACTTGGGAAGGATGACAATAGAAGAATTCCTAGAGGAGAAAATGTAAAGTGTTTGGACATAGGTGTAGGTACAAATTGTATTTACCCAATAGTTGGAGTTTGTGAATATAACTGGACCTTTGTAGGAAGTGATATTGACCCCATTGCTATTAAATCTGCAAAGAATATTATTAAAGCAAATGACATTTTGAGCGACCGAATTAGTGTTCGTTTGCAAAAAGACGAAACGGCCATTTTTAATGGAATAATCAACCCAGAAGAACATTACGATATTACAATTAGTAATCCGCCTTTCCACGCTTCGGCAGCAGAGGCTCAATCTGCAAATCTTAGGAAGATTAAAAATTTAAAAGGTAAAAAGGAAACAAAGCCATTGGCGAGTTTTGGAGGTCAGAATAATGAATTGTGGTGCCCTGGAGGAGAACTTCGATTTATTAAAAACATGGTGAAACAGAGCAAAAAATTTGACCATCAAGTTTTATGGTTTAGCACCTTAGTATCTAAGCATGGTAATTTAAAAGACATATACTTGGCTTTGAAAAAAGTAGAAGCCTATGAAGTTAAAACGATACCAATGGGTCAAGGAAACAAAAGCAGTAGAATTGTAGCTTGGACATTTCATACCACCAACAGAAGAAGACAGTGGGTTCGCGAGAGAGCAAGTTCATAGAATTCATCGGAGATATTTCGGAGATTCCGTTACCTTCTTCCCTCAATAATCCATTTGATTACAAACCACATCTTTTGTGTGTTATAGCTTCAGAACAACTTCAGCATCATTTAATAAATCAGAACAATTGGAACCACAATTTTGGTTTAAGTGATAACCAACCTGGTAAACAGATTGGTAAGATGTTCGGTGTATTGGTTGTTCAGAAAGAGGACCAATCCATTGGTTTTCTTGCTGCATTTTCTGGAAAACTAGCAAATAAAAACAACCATGAGTATTTTGTCCCCGCGGTATATGATAGTCTAGCAGAAGGTGAATTTCTAACACCCGGAATGTTGAAATTGAAGGAAATCAACGATAAGGTTAAGGAGTTGAAAAAACAAGGAAATGAAGATTCCAATCAACTTAAACAACTTAAGCAACACCGTAAACTCCATTCACAGCAATTACAAAAACAATTGTTCGAGTCGTATCAATTTAGCAATTCAAACAAAGAACGCAAGAATCCTTATGAGATTTTCGGTTCTAACCCACCTGCTGGAGCAGGAGAATGTGCTGCACCAAAATTGCTGCAATATGCATTTCAGAATAACTTAAAACCCTTGGCAATAGCAGAGTTTTGGTGGGGAGTATCACCATCTATTAATACTGAAAGCCGCAAACACAAAGAATTCTATCCTGCATGTGAAGATAAATGCCGCAGTGTTTTAGGATGGATGTTGAGGTAACACGTTAAATTTTCATTAACAAACTAACCACCCTCTCCTTTTCGTTATCTTCGCAACACGCTTATGACTAAAAAACCTATTCCAATAAAAAATAGAACGAGAGCTCAAGAAAGTACTACTGCCATTGAACGGTTGTATGTAACCATGCGTCACTTGTTTAATCGTGGTTTTTACAAACCTATGGGTGTGTCTGGAGAAAGCCTGCGTGAAGCATTGCTGACCCTTAGTCCTGAGATATATGGAAGTATTGGCCAAAATAAAGTAGAATTGTCTGGTTTACTTTATGTAATTGATCGTTTACCTCAAGGAATTGAAGAATGTAGATTTATAAATCTTACCAGCGATGAAGGCTATCAAGATTCTCACTTCACTCCTATTATACCTCCAAAAAGAAGACGAAACTGCTACCGTATTGATGAGGAGCAGATGAATATTGAAATTACTCGAGGTCGTTCTGAAATTTACGATATCCTTACCCACCTCACGTTTTTATACGTAGAAAGTCACAAGATTATGGATCGTGTGCTTATTAATGAGTCGGGAGCGGTAAACCGAGATT
The DNA here is from genome assembly GCA_013042025.1 of Bacteroidia bacterium. Classification (GTDB taxonomy): domain Bacteria; phylum Bacteroidota; class Bacteroidia; order NS11-12g; family UBA9320; genus UBA9320. Next base: position 11,035 of record JABDQY010000196.1, on the reverse strand, counting down.
GGCAGAAACTAGAGAATGCAGTTATACAATCCAAAGAACTTACTAAAGCACAACGTGAAGTTGCTCTAACTCATACAGCAAATATTTTGGGGCGTACGTTTAAAGAAGTAACTGCCATCTACCCGAAGTTTGCTAGTAAAGAAAACAATGAACGATTCCTACATATCATATATTGGTTAGGCAAGCTAGCATTGGATGGATATTTACACAACAACAAACGCACTGTTACCTTCAGCACTGTTTTACGGGAGCGACTGGGACAACATATACATGGAGAAGTTTGGGCTAACGACATCAAACAAAACCTAGATTCTAAAGGATTACTCCAACGTCCAATTCACATTATAAGTGCGAATATGCACAGTGTTTTGAATAGCATTTATGCTCCAGAAGCATTAAAAACCAAACTTAAAAACCAAAAGAAGCTTGAAATATTTCAGGAATTAAGTGCACGTGTTGCTTTGAGAAGTACAGTGATAAAAGCTGCTGAAAAAGAAGGAATGACATTCATCAAAGATCGCAGTGGTACCAATATTGATGTTCAAATTTTTGACACAGCCAAGTTAAAATCAAGTGCTTTTGCATTTTCAATTAAAGACCACAAAGAGAAACCAGTAATTATTGTAATGGATTATGCTTTCGGAGAACAGGCGTATGAAACCATGGATGAACTCTTAAAAGCATACAAACCGGATTCCAAGACGGTTAAATATCTCAACGTAAAATCCATAAGTATAATGGGTAAAGCAGGAATACTTCAAGGAAGAAAAGGAGATATTATGATTCCGAGCTCTCATATTTTTGAAGGTACGGCAGATAATTATCCATTCAATAACGGACTGTCTAAAAAAGATTTTGAAGGTCATCGTCTTGGGGTGTATGAAGGAAGCATGATTACTGTGTTGGGTACATCGTTGCAGAACAAAGACTTACTCCGATACTTCCATAAAAGTACATGGGGTTCTGTAGGATTAGAAATGGAAGGTGCTCATTACCAAAAAGCAATACAAGCAGCATCCAAAATTCGAAAAAGTATAAGTTCTGAGGTCGTAGTGAACTATGCTTACTATGCGTCTGATAATCCGCTAAAAACAGGAAGCACTTTAGCATCTGGAGGTCTTGGAACCAACGGAGTTAAACCTACCTACTTGATTACTGAAAAAATATTAAACCAAGTTTTTAAATAGTTATGACTCTTATTGATTTCTTTATCGGATTTTTTCTAATGAATGCCATGCCTCATTTTATTTTGGGTAAATGGAATCAACGAATGCTGAGTGGTTTTGGATATGGAGACAAGGCAAACCAATTGTATAGCTTAGCCAACATTGCCATTTCTTTGGGATTATTCATTTACCAATATGGTACAACTGGGTTTTTAGAAAATGGCATTTATGTCGGAGCATTAACCATTATTTTAGCATTCTATGTTCTGGGAGGATTGTGGAAGAAGCTTTTTACACATCGGTGAATTATATCCTGCTTTGATACGTATAAAGGTCGTGGTATCTTCCTTTTTTAGCAAGCAACTCATCGTGCTTACCGCGTTCAACAATATGCCCATCTTCAATTACTAGTATTTGATCAGCCTGTTGAATCGTACTCAGTCTGTGAGCGATAACAAAAGTAGTTCTGTCTTTCATCAGCATATTCAAACTTTTTTGTATAAACGACTCACTTTCAGTATCTAAATTTGAAGTTGCCTCATCCAAAATAATAATTTTTGGATTGGCCAGTAATGCTCTTGCTATAGATATTCGCTGTCGTTGTCCTCCAGATAATTTCACACCGCGTTCTCCAATAACGGTGTCTAATCCGTCTTCAAAACGATCCGTAAATTCATTCACATATGCTCCTTCTACTGCGGCTAACAATTGTGCTTCAGTTGCATCTGGACGTGGAAACAAAACATTTTCACGTATCGTTCCCTCATACAAAAAGTCGTCTTGTAAAACTACACCCAAGTTTCGTCTGAAACTGCTCAAATTAACTTTAGATAAATCCACTTCATCCATTTTAACAGTACCAGCAACCGGATTTAAGAATGTTGCTGCTAATCCAGCTATTGTAGATTTCCCTGATCCTGATGATCCTACTAAAGCAGTTACACTTCCTGCTTTGGCTTCGAATGAAATATTGTGTAAAACCTCCTTACTTTCTTCATAACTGAAACTCACATTATCAAAAACAATATTCCCTTGAATATCCTCAAGGACATTTGGTCGTTCTTCAGGATTATCTTCTTCGGTCATATTCATCAACTCTTGAGTTCTATCTAAACCCGCAAGTGCTTCCGTAAGTTGACTACCAATGTTACTCATTTGAACAATTGGAGCTATCATAAATCCGAGAAAAAGTGTGAAGGAAATGAACTCTCCAGTGGTCATTGTATTGTTCATCATAAAGTAACCACCAATTCCCATTATGCCAGCAGATGCAAGTCCCAATAAGAATGTTGACGAACTTGTCATTAAGGCGGTAGCGGTTAAACTCTTCTTTACATTCAAATACAAACGCTCTACACCATCTTCAAAACTTCTATTCTCTTGTGCTTCCGCATTAAAACCTTTGATAACCCGAACACCATTTAATGTTTCTGTTAGCCTTCCCGTTACTTCAGCATTTATCTTTCCTCGTTCTCTGAATATTGGTCGTATATATCCAAAGGCTTTCAACGCAACAACAGCAAATACTGCAACTGGAAGTAAAACAAATAGCGTCATCATTGCATTAATCTTAATTAATAAAACCAAAGCAACAATTGCTGTAATTGACCCTCCAACCAATTGAACCAATCCTGTTCCCACTAAATTCCGTACTCCTTCTACATCGCTCATTACTCTACTAACTAGAGCTCCTGATTTATTGTTATCGAAAAAGCTTATTGGAAGTGTAAGTAATTTCTTTTGAACCTTTGCTCGTAATAATGAAATGAGATGTTGAGCTTCTACGCTTAATAATCGCGTCAAGGCAAATGAAGATACTGCTTGAATTAAAATGGCAGCAGACACAAAGCCGATTATTGCATATAAATCGCTCTGATTACCCGACGGCACTACTTCGTCAAGCAAAGTCTTACTTTCATACGGCAACACCAAACCAGACAAACTTCTAATTACAATTAAAACCAAACCAACCAATAGAATATTTCTACGTGGCCAGATGAATTCCTTGAATGCCCAAGCAAAGGATACTTTTTTACTCATGACGTATTAAATGAAATTATCACGCCAAAAAAAAAGGTGACGTATCGGCAGATTATTGCCTACATGAAGAAGTAATTTATTGAAGTTTAGCTGTAGCTTGTAACTCGCCTTCCAAAAACTTAGCTGTATACCCGATTCCCTTCTTTACGATTTGTTCTGGTGTTCCTGTTACCAAGATTTCTCCACCACCATGCCCACCTTCAGGACCTAAATCAACAATCCAATCGGCTACCTTGATTACATCAAGATTATGCTCAATTACGAGTACGGTATTTCCTAAATCTACTAAATTTTGTAGCACTCCTAGCAACAGATTAATATCTTCAAAATGAAGACCTGTTGTGGGTTCATCGAGAATATAGAATGTATTTCCTGTGCTTATTTTACCTAACTCACTAGCTAACTTAACACGCTGAGCTTCACCACCACTAATTGTGGTACTACTTTGACCTAGCGTGATATATCCTAATCCTACATCATTAAGTGCTTTTATTTTACGATAAATGCTAGGAACAGCTTCAAAGAATTCTACTGCTTCTTCTACAGTCATGTTAAGCACATCACTTATGCTTTTATTCTTATACCGAATTTCTAAAGTCTCTCGATTGTACCGCTTCCCTAAACAGGTTTCACACTCTACTAAAACATCGGGCAGAAAGTTCATTTCAATAATTCGTTGTCCACCACCTCTGCATGTTTCACATCTTCCACCTTTCACATTAAAACTAAATCTTCCAGGTTTATACCCTCTAATTTTTGCTTCTCCAATTTCAGAATACAAATTTCTGATGTCAGAGAAAAAGCCAACATACGTTGCAGGATTACTTCGAGGTGTTCTTCCAATTGGAGATTGATCAATTGTAATTACTTTGTCGAGATGTTCTAACCCTTTGATGCTTTTGTATGGTAGCGGCTTCTTCTTGCTGTTATAGACAAATTCTGAAAGAATTGGATGCAACGTTTCGTTTACCAAACTGCTTTTCCCACTTCCAGATACACCAGTAACTGCAATGAACTTACCTAATGGAAATTCAGCTTTAACATTCTTAAGATTATTTCCTTCGCAGCCGCTAAGAACTAGTTTTTCACCTGTTCCCTTCCTTCTTTTCTTAGGAATTTCTATTTGTTTATGACCACCTAAAAAATCGGCAGTCATAGTACCGTTATCTTTTATTTCTTCCCAAGGACCATGTGCAACAATTTCGCCGCCATGCTTTCCAGCTTTAGGTCCTATATCAACCACATAATCACTTTCAACAATCATGTCTTTGTCGTGCTCCACTACAATTACTGAATTTCCGATATCTCGTAATTCTTTTAGTGAATTTATAAGTCGATGATTATCCCGTTGATGTAATCCAATACTTGGTTCATCTAAAATATAAAGTACCTCTTCCAGTTGTGAACCTATTTGAGTAGCCAATCGGATTCTTTGTGCTTCCCCTCCGCTCAATGTTTTAGCAGAATTGTTCAATGCTAAATATGGCAACCCCACATCTACTAAAAACTGAACACGTTCTCTTATTTCTTTTAACACTTCATGAGCAATAGTTAATTGTCTATCACTCATGGTTGGTTCAATTTCTTTTAACCATTGGTGCAATTCACCAATACTTTTATTGCTTAAATCAGCGATGGTTACTTCGCCAATCTTATAGGATAATGCTTCTTTATTTAATCGACCGCCATTGCATTCAGGACATTTAATTACGGTCATAAACTCTTCAGCCCACTTACTCAAAGAACCATAATCTTTTTCGTGATAGGCTTCCATAAGTGAGGGAACAAGTCCTTTCCATTTGGTCTCATAAGTCTGCTTATAACCAGTACTTCCTCTATACTCAACTTCAAATTTCTCTTCTGTACCTTTAAGAATAACTTCAAGTACGTCTTTAGAAATATCCTTTACCGGTTTAGACATACTGAATTTTAGCTTTTTACCCATCGCCTTAAGTTGCGTAAAAGTCCAGTTGTCTTTTATTTCTCCAAGAGGAGCTAATCCACCTTTATTAATACTCAATTTTGGATTTGGAATTAAGTCTTCCATTAGAATATCAGATGAGGTCCCAAGACCATTGCAGGTAGCACATGCACCATACGGTGAGTTGAATGAGAATAGATTAGGCTGAGGTTCGTTGTAAGACAACCCCGTCTCTGGATCCATTAAATATTTACTAAAATGAGTTAGTTCGTTGGTATCTGGATTTAAAATTGAAACAATACCCTTGCCTAACTTAATTGCAGAGCGAACAGAATCTGTAACACGCATGCTTCCAGCATCTTCTGGCGATATGCGATCTATAACTAAATCAATATCATGAATTTTATATCGATCGAGCTGCATACCCGGCTCAATATCCATAAGCTCGCCATCAACCCACACTTTGGTAAAACCACGTTTACGGTATTGTTCAAACACCTCTCTATAATGCCCTTTTCTTCCTTTAATCAACGGAGATAAAATAATCATTTTTTGAAGGCTAAATTTCTCATTAATCGCATCGATGATTTCTTGTTCTGTATAACTAATCATCTTATTGCCACTAATGTAAGAATATGCTTCACCTGCACGGGCAAAAAGCAATCTCAAAAAATCGTATACCTCAGTTATGGTTCCAACGGTACTGCGTGGATTCTTGCTTACGGTTTTTTGTTCTATTGCAATTACTGGGCTCAATCCTTCAATCTTGTCAACATCTGGACGCTTCATATTACCGACAAATTGGCGAGCATAAGCAGAAAACGTTTCCATGTAACGTCTTTGCCCTTCGGCAAACAACGTATCAAAAGCTAAACTTGATTTTCCACTACCACTTAAACCAGTGAATACCACAAGTTTATGCCTTGGAATATCTAAATCGATATTTTTTAAATTGTGCTCTCTTGCACCAATTATCTTTATAGAATCTTGATTGCTGATAGTATACAAAAATTGAAGTTTGCGAAGGTAGCAATAAGATTGATAAGGAAGTCTATAACCAAGTTAAATTTGGCACACTATCTTAAAGGTAAAAGACAGTTACTACCAAAAGAACGGCAGTTGCTGCTAAACAAAAAGAAAGCATTTGTAGTATTCTGTTGAATGAGTAAGTTTTATTCATTGTATTACTTCTGACGTATTTTTTTCAAAAAGTCACATTACCACGTTAAAATGAACCACTAGAACCTCATCTATGAGTCATTTGGTAATACCATAAATTCTTGCATTCCAAACCATCAGGTTCATGAAATACTTAGATTATTCTTCTTCAAATTGTACAATTAAGTACGTTCTACTTTGTAGAATACATGCTTAAGGAAGCTATGTAGTTGTTAAGGATTTATTTAAATTAAGGTATAATTGGTTCAAATGCTTAAAGCAAGAATAGAGCAACTATCAATAAAACTGCAGTTGCTGCTAAACAAAATGTTAGCAATTGAAGAATCCTATTATATGTAAACGGTTTATTCATTGTATACTTTGAGACGTACGTTTTGAAAAGAGTAACGTAAAAATTTGAAAAAACGTAAACATTTGATTCATCTCCCTCATAACTCTAAGCAGAATCTGCGGACTGCAAAGCCGATTGCTTCTAAACCTCAGGGAATCAAATGTTGAACATGAAATTTTAACACAAATAACATTATTGCATTAATTTGCGTCCTCAATCAAAGAACATTGAAGAACAAATATTCCGATCTAATAGAACAGACTTTCGATTTCCCTACAGAAGAATTTCATATCAATGCAGAAGGTGAACTTTTGTATAGAGACATTGAAATGGTGAAGCTTGCCGAAAAGTATGGAACTCCATTTCGCTTTAGCTATTTACCTAAAATTTCAGAAAACATTCATAAGGCCAAGTTTTGGTTCGCAGATGCTTTTGCAGAACACAATTACAATGCGGAATACAATTACTGCTATTGTACTAAAAGCTCACACTTTAAATATGTATTAGACGAGGCATTAAAGAACGATATTCACATAGAAACTTCTTCCGCTTTTGATTTGGATATTGTCAAGAAACTTCATGAAAATGGGAAGTTAAACAAGTCGAGCTATATTATTTGCAATGGCTACAAAACCAACCAATACATTCAAAAAATCATAGAACTAATCGATGCTGGTTTTGAAAATCTCCATGTAATCCTGGATAACAAAAGAGAATTTGACATTCTAAAAGGCAAGACTGAAAAAACCATTAAGCTGGGAATTCGAATTGCTGCAGAAGAAGAGCCCACAATGGACTTCTATACTTCACGACTCGGAATTGGATACAAAGACATTGTTCCATTCTATGAAGATAAAATTAAAGGTGAGGCAAATTTCGAACTTAAGATGTTGCATTTCTTTATGAATACCGGGATTAAGGATACACCATATTTTTGGAATGAATTGCGTAAATGTCTCATCGTATATGCACGATTAAAAAAAGCAAACTCAAACCTTGATTCGCTGAATATTGGTGGTGGATTTCCAATAAAACGTAATCTAAATTTCTCATATGACTATGCCTATATGATTAAGGAAATTGTTGGTCAAATAAAACAAGAATGCGTTGAAAAAGATGTTTTAGAACCACACTTATTTACTGAATTTGGAAGTTTTACTGTTGGAGAAAGTGGCGGGACCATTTTCAAAATTATTCATCAAAAGAAACAAAACGATCGAGAGAAATGGAATATGATTGATGGAAGTTTCATGAACTCCTTACCTGATGCATGGGCGATTAACGAACGATTTATTTTGCTTCCTTTAAACAACTGGAATAAAGAATACGAACACGTTTTATTAGGTGGATTAACTTGCGATAGCGACGATTATTACAATAGCGAGCAACATGTTAATGTAATCTATTTACCAGTAACAACAGAAGAAGAACCCTTGTATATCGGATTTTTTAATACTGGTGCGTATCAAGAATCCCTTGGCGGACACGGAGGCTTAAAGCATTGCTTAATTCCTGAACCAAAAAAGGTGATATTATATCGTGATGAAGAAGGTAACCTAGTTGACGAATTGTTTAGTGAAGAACAGACAAGCAAAAGCATGCTTGACATCCTAGGATTCTAGTCACAATTCATTCCTCTATATATTCCTCAATCTTTGTTTTACATTTGAAACAACATTCTTTCAATGAAATCAATATCCGAATTTGTAGATAAGTACTTTTTGCATTTTAATGCAGCAACTCTTGTTGATGCTGCAGATGAATACAACAATCAACTGGCCAAAGGAAATAAGATGATGATAACCCTAGCAGGTGCAATGAGTACAGCTGAAATAGGTAAAATTTTAGCGGAAATGATTCGTCAAGATAAGGTTCATATTATAAGTTGCACTGGTGCAAATTTAGAGGAAGATGTTATGAACCTTGTTGCACATAATCACTATAAACGTATACCAAATTATCGCGACTTAACACCAAGTGATGAACAAGAATTACTCGATAATCATTTAAATCGAGTTACAGACACCTGCATTCCAGAAGAAGAAGCATTTAGACGAATTGAAGGCAACATTTTTAAGTTTTGGAGAGAGGCACAAGAAAAAGGGGAACGGTACCTTCCACACCAGTACATGTATCAAATGTTATTGGATGGATGCTTAGAGGAACATTATCAAATTGACCCAGAAGACAGTTGGCTTCTTGCAGCTGCTGAGAAGAATTTACCTATCGTTGTTCCCGGCTGGGAAGACAGCACTTTAGGAAATATTTTCGCTGGTTACTGTATTAAAAACGAATTGAATCCAAAAACAGTTAAAAGTGGAATTGAGTACATGACATATTTGGCTGATTGGTATACGGAAACATCGAAAGAATCACCTATTGGATTTTTTCAAATAGGTGGAGGGATAGCGGGAGATTTCCCCATTTGTGTAGTTCCCATGTTGGAACAAGATTTAGAAAGGCCTACTCCACTTTGGAGCTACTTCTGTCAGATTTCTGATAGCACAACTAGCTATGGTTCCTATTCAGGAGCTGTCCCCAACGAAAAAATCACATGGGGTAAACTGGCTATTGATACTCCAAAATTCATCATTGAAAGTGATGCCACTATTGTTGCTCCATTAATCTTTGCAAAAGTTTTAGGCTGGTAAATGAAACGTGTTAGCACCTCTTTAGAAGATAAACTGTACAAAAGTTTGCCTTGGTTGTTGACACTCTTCTTTGCGGCTTTTTGTTTGGTTAAATTTTTTCTTGAAGGACCTCATTGGTTGCATCAAAATGGAGATGTCAATTACACCTACCTTCTATCTGGTTTAGACTATCTTAGCTTTGAACAATCCGGAATTAACGATCAACCTGCAATCACCACCAAATTATGGAATGCAATTGTTATTGGGATTGTCTTTTTTAATCGAATGTTCTTTTTGGATAACAAATCCATTGAATTTGATGTTATCCAACACAGTGAATTGTATTTAAATATAATATCACTTTCACTTTTTGCAATTGTTCTATTTACACTATATAGCTTTTTAAAATATTCTCAAAGAATCACTGAGAACAAATCGGTCTGGACCATTGCAGCACTATCTTTCTTTTTTAGTTCAATAGTTTTTCATTCCATTTTTGTTAATAAACCGGAACCTTTTTTGGTGATTTTAGGATTGTGGCTTGGAAAGATTTGTATTCAAATGACTTTTGATTCGGTCAAAACAAAACTTCTGGAAGTGGTGTTGTTTATATGTTTTGCATTGCTAACGAAAGTAACGTTCGTCCCATTCATCCTCATTCTATTCTTTATTATACAACCGCGATTACTTTGGAAAAGAGTACTCCCATTTACGTTACTAGCCATATTGTTCCTATTTCTGATTTGGAAAAATGAACTAATTGAAACAACTATTTGGGTATTAGATGCTCTTTTTAACACAGGTCCTCAAGGAACAGGGGATTCAGGGATGTATTCAAACCTTACATTCAATGCTCATCTACTAAAACTTTTAAAAATAAATGCATTACTCCTCCTAACTTTATTCCTAGGAGCCTTGCCACTTTTAAAGAACAAAGAGAACATAAAAACACTTGTTGGATATTATCTAAGCTTTGCCATCTTCTTTATGGTAATGTTAAAGACTCCTGTTTCACATTACTTCATTCCATGTTATGCCTTATTACCCAGTTTCATCTTAATTGCATTTAAGGATATTAGGCTGATTCATTTCCAGCTTGCTCTTATTGTTTTAATTCTTTTTTTAACTGTGAGAGGAGCTACTTACAGCCGAGATATTTCAACAAAGCACAGTAAGTGGGCCAACCATCAACATGAAGATGGAATTGAAATGTACTTTTCGTCTTCCAAAGCGTATACACTATTCTATGCAAATAGAAAGCAGGACTTTCGTCATTCTGAACTTTTAGAACTGATGTATCCAACAGATACATTCTATGCATTCAACCATCATTTTTACACTTTCGGAGGTAGAGTAAACTACAACAAAATTTTAAATCATGAACTGTCAGTAGTTGGCACAAGTGACTATATTGAAAAGAATGAACTGCTTGAAATAAAAAGTAAAAAAGTTAATGGTTTAAAACACCGTTACACCGTAAAAGTGATTGATGTCCCTAATTATCGTTAGTCTTCAGATACCAACACACCGATAAGATATTTCACTTGTTCCAATTTGCTAACATTCCCTTCTTTCTGAAAAGATACTTCTAAATTCTTAAGCACACGCAACAAAATGCTTTCGTTCGAACATGTTTTGTAATAGTCCTGATGTGGATCTAGTTTCAGTTGTTTTAGAAACTTATTTATATTCTCCTTACTAAAGATCAATCCTTTGTTGAATGGGTTGATATAAAACATTATATCACTACCTTCATTCTCTCCTAATG
>JABDQY010000195.1 GCA_013042025.1 Bacteroidia bacterium | reverse complement strand
GATTCTTAGGTCCTCATTGAACTTAGGAAACTTCACTGAATCAATTTTAGCATCAATTCTTGTCACCACATCAAAAGAAGTGGTGAGGGTATTATTATCGAGATTATTATCGGATTGAAGCAATTTTGAAGTTAGTGTATACTTACCATCTAACGCTGTCCAAATTTCAGCTGATGTAAGGTTTATTGCTCTGTTAGGTGCCAATTCCACAACGGTTAAGGTATCGATAAACATGCTAGAATTTTGCAGATTGATTATCTCTATTTCAATTTCAATATTCTTAGCAGAATCCAATCCTTGATTTAGTACCGTAATTCTCGGACTTATATTTTCATATAGCTCTATGGTATCATTATTTTTAGGATAAAGATGAGCAGATAAAGAAACATCATTTTGATATCGCGTTATGTATGTAGATTGAATAGTATCTATAGCATTTGGTTCATCTTCATCTATCCATTCATTTGTTACTGTAACATAATAATCTCCTAAGTCACTATAATTCAAAGTCTTAATTGCAGAAAACGTATCTTGTGCAAAAGCCGCTAAGCTTACATTAATGGTGTCTGTGAAATAAACTTGCCCCAGATTGTTCTCAATTTCAATAGAGAGAGGTACTGACGAAACAGCATTTAAACCACCGTTCTTCACAATCACTCGAGGTTTATCTCCTGGTGTATTCACCTCTATGGAACCTTTGGGATTCAACAATTCTATCAACTGCAAGTCGTTTCCTGTTACAACACTAAATCTAGAACTGGCTGTATCATTATCTGGCAACTGATCATTTTCAATAAAGCATCGTGTCTTAAAGGTAAAGTCTCCTAAAGAATCGCAATCAAAAGTATTGAAAATTGTTTGGCTAGTACTAAATACGTAGGTAGGTTTAATTACTGTGTCAGTGTAAATTAACTGATTATTTACATCATAGATGTCTGCATAAAAGTATGTAGAATCATGATTGGCAATACCATCATTTCTGAAATTAATAAACGGTCTAAAATCTGTACCCTTCGCATATTTCGTGTTGTCCAAGGGTTTAATAATATTCAAGATTTTTAAATCCCTCGATTTTTTTGAATGGATAACTACTGAAGCAGTATCGTTGTTAGGAAAAGAATCGCGTTGAAGTAAAGTATAGGCTCTGAACGTATGATCTCCCTCATCAATTAAAAAGATGGAATCAAAATTAATAATCCTACTTAATTCAGGTCCTAAAGATTCTGTCGAAGTGTAACTTACAACAACTTCATTATTGCTGTTTAGAAGTTCAGCTCTAACATCAAAATTGTTTTGTGCTTGAACACCATAATTTATAATACGCACGGTAGGGCTGAAACCTTCGTCTCTTATCTCAAATGTATCATGAGCGGTTGGCTCAAAAATAATATCTATTGCAACATCGTGATCTTTCACAAGGAAAAAATCAACCTCTTTACTATTATTATCGGGTACGCTGTCATTGTTTAAAGAAACAGTAGCTCTAGCTGTAAACTGACCAATATTATATCTGCTAAACTTATCGAAAGTTAATAGTAATGTATCTCCTGCATCTAGAGACGCTGTTTGTGTTGAGCTATACACCACTTGACTGAACCGGTTCAAAATTTCCATCTCCACATTAAATGAACCTTGATCATAAAATCCAAAATTAATTATACTTGCTTGTACATCAATTGAATCTGTATCACTATAGCGTATAGAATCATTTTCTTGTGGTGTAATAATATTAAGAATTGCCAAATCATTAGCAACTTGAAGTCTCGGTTGAATATTGAAATTGAAGTCGAATCCTGGTGAAAACGATGTCCAACTTGAATCACCCGCAGGTGCAGTGAAGTAGAATGAATTTGGACGTATAGGTCTCTCCCATTGAAAACTGAACGAAACATTTGAAGTTCCTGCTTGCCTTATACCTACATAAAAACCTTCGGTAACTTGCACTCGAGGTAACACATTCATTATATACGTTCCAGACACGGTAACCGCTGAATCGGACATAAATAATACCGTACCTGGCGATCCATTTGCTCCATCATCATCCCAAATTCCTAATTGAAAATCCCTACCGGCTAGGTTGAAATCGACTTTTATTTGATTAATATATGAAGTCCCTTGAACATAAAATTTTGCAACAAAGTCTCCTGTTGTTCCATTAAAGCCAATTCCACCATCATTAGGGTTAAAAGGGTCTGCATGCGAATAAATGTTATAATTCACCAGTCTATCCTTACTTACTTCGTTATTCGAAGAATCATCATCATGTCCAATAATAATTTTAAGATTTTCAGCACCTATTGAACTCGGACTATATGTATCGAAGTAAACAAACTGCTCCTCAAATGAATGAATGGAATCAATAACTGTAGAATCTGCAAATGAATTTGCACCAGTAACCTCCAAATATACCTTGTGATTATAAAGCGTTTTCTTTCCAACATTAATTACAACAGCTTTGATGCTATCTGCTTCATTCATTAAAATTGGAACTCTTCCCAAAGCATAAACACGGTTAGCTTCAATATCGTGGTTCTCCCTTGGATAATAAATCTTAAGTGTAGGTTTAATAATGGTACTTGAAGTAGTTATGCTATCAAATCCTGAGCTACTTGAACCTCTTAAATATTTAGTCTCATTACCTGAAACGAAAGTTGGAACATAGAAACTACTCTCACAATACCAAGGTATTGAAGATGCTTGATTTGCATTTTGTTTAAATTCAACTAAAATTTCTAAATTGGTAGCTGCCCCAGAAGTATCAAATCGATAGGATGAAACTTGATTAAATTCAAAAACTGCTTCTCTCGGAGAATTTCCAATAATATCTTTGGGGTTGCCTTCATAAACCAAGGTCATTCCATTTCTCGTTTCTGCTAGCCAATTAAGGGCAGTTGTGCCAAAATCAGCTTGAGAACTTGATTTAATATAAATCTTAAACGTACAATTACCTCTAAGTGTATCAAAAGTTTGATGCCTAAACCCCAACGCTGTTATGCTATCTCCATGTTCTAAATTGGTTAAAGATGCACTGGGATATATATATGCATGTCTACTATAAAACGGTGTGGAGGTGTCAGATGAAATGGGACCATAAACCGCACTTGTAAATCCTCCACTCCCGATTTGAGTATATTGAGCATTTGATTCACCAAAAAACAAGAAAGCTAGGGAGAAGAGTAAAGCGGTTTTTTTAAGCATACGTTTGTATCAAAATTAGGCAATAAATAATATTTATTGGATTACTCTAAGTATTAAACATACCTTTCGGCTGAAAAATGACACTAAGCAAAACTTTCTTGTATACCGCACTGTTGTTAACCTTCAGTTCGTGTGGCCAAGAAAAATCAAAAAAAGAGATGCACAAGCACACCAATGATTTAATAAACGAGACTAGTCCTTACCTTTTACAACATGCACACAATCCAGTAAACTGGCATGCATGGAACATTGAAAATTTGGCAGAAGCTAAAGAACTAAACAAGCCCATTTTAATAAGCATAGGATACAGCAGTTGCCATTGGTGTCATGTTATGGAGCATGAAAGTTTTGAGGATGAGGAAGTAGCAGCTTATATGAACGAACATTTCTATTGCATAAAGGTGGATAGAGAGGAACGACCTGATGTAGATGCAATCTACATGACAGCTGCAAATATTATAACTGGAAGTGGTGGTTGGCCATTAAATTGTTTCGCTTTACCAGACACTAGACCGTTTCATGCTGGAACATACTACCCAAAAAATGGTTGGTTGAAACTCTTACAAACTGTTAACCATCAGTACACTAATAACATATCGAAACTTAAACAATATGCAACTAAGCTCACACAAGGAATAAGAATGCAAGAGACAGCAATAAGTGATAATAAATCTGAAATTCTGGATAAATCAGTTCTCAATGAAGCTGTAGAAGGATGGAAAGCAAGTTGGGACATGAAAGAAGGAGGAATGAATAGAGCTCCAAAGTTTCCAATGCCATCTAACTTAAACTATTTGCAGCATTATGCTGAAGAAACAAATGATAGCTATGCCCGAGATTTTGTCAAAATCACCTTAGACAAAATGGCTTATGGTGGAATATTCGATCAAATAGGTGGAGGCTTTTCGAGATACAGTACAGACAAAATCTGGAAAGCACCTCACTTCGAGAAAATGCTATATGACAATGCTCAACTATTAACAGTTTACAGCCAAGCATATATAACCAGTAAAGATCCACTTTATCTCGATGTTATCAATAAAACAATTGAGTGGTTAGAAAGAGAAATGTTAGATAAAAGCGGCATGTTTTATTCAGCATTAGATGCTGATAGTGAAGGTGAAGAAGGTAAGTATTATGTATGGACCAAAAATGAACTACAAGATGTATTAAAAGAAGATTACAAAATAGTTGAGGCCTATTATAACATTGGTAAGAAAGCATTATGGGAACATGGCAATAACATTTTGTTGAGAGATCAATCCGATGAAGATGTAGCAAAAGAAATTGGAATTTCTAGGGAGAAACTCCGTGACAGAATTGATGCAATTAATGCACAACTCTTGGATATAAGATTAAAGCGAATTGCTCCTGGATTAGACGACAAATGTTTAACATCCTGGAATGGTTTAATGGTTACTGGACTAAGTAATGCTTATAAGGCAACTGGCGATGAAAAGACAAGAGAGATGGCCTTGAACTGCATGGACGCATTGCTTAAGTATCAAATAGAGGTAAATAATGTTTGGCACAGCTATAAAGCAGGTAAATCTACTATTGATGGAATGTTGGAGGATTATGTATTTACTAGTTTGGGAGGTATTTCTGCCTATGAAATATCTGGTAACGAAAAGTACTTAACCGCATCTTTATCTCTTACTACGGAAGCAATAAAGCGATTTTATGATTTAGAAAAAGGCCTATTTTATTTCAATGAAGACAACGAATTGATTATTAGAACATCAGAGATTTATGACAACGTAATACCCTCAACAAATTCGGCTATGGCACATTTGCTTCAATATGTTGGATTGTTAAATGGAAACAGTAAGTACTTGGAAATGAGTGATAATCTTATTGGCAAAATTCAAAGCAACATTACCAATTATCCTGGAGGGCATAGCAATTGGTCAAGAGCACATTTGAAATCAAGTGCTCCATTTTATGAAGTGGTTATTACAGGGAAGGATGCCTCTGCGATTGCAAAAAAAATACATGCGAGTTATATGCCTAATGCATGGATACTATATGCAGAAAAAGAAAATCAAATACCACTTTTCGAAAATCGATTCGTAAAAAACAAAACCCTAATTTATGTTTGTAAAAAGGGGGTTTGTCAACTACCTTCTGAAACCATTGAGGACGCACTAAAACAAATGCAACAATGAAGGAATCCTATTTAGATATTAATAAAAAGCTGTGGAATGAAAAGACCGCAATTCATGTTAGAAGCGACTTTTATGAATTAGAAGACTTTATGAAAGGTAAATCTTCATTAAAAGACATTGAACTAGCTATCTTAGGAGATATAAAAGGTAAGAGTATTCTTCACTTACAGTGTCACTTTGGACAAGATAGTCTTAGCTTAGCTCGCATGGGAGCCAAAGTTACTGGAGTTGATATTTCAGATAAATCAATTGAAAAGGCAATTGAACTCAACGAACAATTAGGTCTAGATGCGGAATTTTTTTGCTGCGATGTGTATAGTTCTAAGGATGTTATCAATAAAAAGTTTGACATTGTATTTAGTTCATATGGTACAATTGGATGGTTACCTGACATTGAAAAATGGGCTGATATTGTAAGTCATTTTATTAAACCAGAAGGCAGGTTTGTTTTTGCTGAACTACATCCAGCTATTTGGATGTATGATGCTGAATTTAAAAACATCATTTACTCTTATTTCAATGGAGACCCTATAGTGGAAACTACACCTGGTACTTATGCAGATCAGTCTGCAGCGATTGAGATGAAAGAGATAGGTTGGAACCATGCATTATCTGAAGTTATTGGTGCACTTTTAAGACAGGGCCTTACATTAAACCATTTTGAAGAGTTTAATTACTCACCTCATCATTGCTTTCAGGGAATGAAAGAATTATCTCCCGGAAAGTATATCATAGCACATATTGGTGACAAACTACCTATGACCTACGCCTTAGAAATGATTAAAAAATAAAGGGTTACTTGCCTTAGCAAACAACCCTTTCAATTTCAGAATTAGTTAATTCTTAACGAACTAGCGTCATTTCTTCAACAATATGACCAGCACCTGCAAGTTTATCGATGCACCAAAGTACATATCTAATATCTACTGATATTGTCCTTTGTAATTCATCTTCAAAGGCAATATCTCCACTCATAGCTTCCCAATTTCCATCAAATGCTAAACCAATTAGTTCTCCGTTTCCATTGATTACTGGACTACCTGAGTTTCCACCGGTAATGTCATTGTTTGATAAGAAACAAACTCTTAAATCTTCACCTTCTTTAGCATACTGGCCGTAGTCTTTTTCTTTAGCAACTTTCAAGTATTCTTCAGGTAGGTCAAATTCATGATCACCAGGTTGGTATTTTTCCATAACCCCTCTCATTGTAGTGAAATGCTTATAAAGCATTGCATCACCAGGAGAATAGTTTAATACTTGACCATATGTAAATCTCATTGAGCTATTTGCATTAGGTGCAAACGCCTTATCAGGGTGCATTTCAAATAGAGCAGCTTTGTATAATCTATCAGCAGTTGCTCTTTTTTGACCAGCTTCTCCAAACATTGCTTGTAGATCTTTTCTGTAGAAAGAAAGCATAATTTCAGAGAACCTAACTCCTAAATCTTTTTTGAGTTTTTTAGAACTTGGGTTGTTTAAAAATGCAGTTGCTTTATCCTTATCTACAAGTATTGAAGTTGTAAAAAGCTTCTCAACAAATTTATCGATGTTGCCTTTGTACTTAGACAATAAGCTATTAAACTCTCTTGGTCTTTGATCTTCTGGAATATCGTTTACATAAAAGTTTAACATTTGCTTTGCAACGTCTTTATCAATCGGTTTATAATAATCTTTGAAGTGTCCATCTGTTGAACCCAATAATCCATCCACCGTTTGATTTATTTGACCCTGAATCATGGCTTTGCTCGAATCATCTTTCGCATTTCCTAAGGCTTGATATAATCCTTTTAGTCCTGCGAATCCAAATCCATAACCAGTAAACTCAATTCCATAAATAGCTTCCATCCAATACGTTTGAGCTAACGTTTTCTCATCATATGTTTTATATGCATCTTGGTATAGCCCTATTACACTTCCGAATTTTTCTTTTCGATTTGCATCACCAGCATCAACCCAATCTTGGAATGCTTTTTCTTCAGATTGTTTCTTCTCATATATTTTTAGTCTTTTTAGCCCTTTTGTTTGACCAATAAAATATTTCCAGTAATTAGCAACTTGGGCATGTTTTGCAGCATACATCAAATCAACAGCTTCATCTTGTTCTTGGTACTTTTCGTAAATATCCAATTTTGCTCTTCTAATTTTAACACGAGCAGGTTGATCTTTATCTGTTGCTAATTTGACTCCATAAGAAGATAGATATCTATCTGTGCTCCCTGGGAATCCCCAAATCATTGCAAAATCTCCTTGCTCAACTCCTTTTATAGAAACTGGCAAGTGATGTTTGGGAGTGTATGGAATATTGTCTTCAGAATAGTCCTTTGTTGCTTTGTTATCTTTATCAGCATATACTCTAAACATTGAGAAGTCACCGGTATGACGTGGCCACATCCAATTGTCTGTATCTCCACCATATTTACCTACAGATTCTGGAGGAGTTCCTACTAATCGAACATCTCCAAAAGTTTCATATACGTAGGCAAAATATTTATTCCCACTGAACATTTCTTTAATATCAACTACATAAGCACCATCGTTGGAGTATTCCGTTCTGATATCTGAAGAATTTTTAGCTACTGTTTGAGCTCTATTCGCATCTGTAACACCAGCAAGTACTTCATCAGTAATATCCACAATTTTAACTAAGAAAGATACCGAGAACCCTGCAGATTTTTCATCTGCTTTGGTTTTTGCCCAAAACCCATTTTTAAGAAGATTGGCCGTAGGAGTACTTAATTTTTGAATTGCACTGTAACCACAATGGTGATTTGTTAAGATTAATCCTTGATCACTGATAATTTCACCAGTACAAAAACCTCTTCCCAATCTAACAATAGCATCTTTCATACTGCTGTTGTTTACACTGTACAATTGATCTGCCGAAAGGGTTAGACCAAGTCTTTGCATCTCTGCATGATTGTCTGTTAGTAGAGCTGGAATCCACATTCCTTCGTCTGCTTTTGCAAACTGAGAGCTTATTAAAGCTGCAAACCCTAGAATTAACGTATATATTCTATTCATATTAAAATTTTAAAGTGCCACAAATCTCGATTTTCTCACCTATTATCCTAGAATTTTTGGATGTGAATTTCACTTTTTCGGATAAAATATTATCGTTTTAAAAGAAAATTATATTCAGAGCACTGATTTCATAAATATTATCGCTTCTCATTGTACCTTTGCAGCAATGTATTACAACAATGTTTTAGAAACCATCGGGAATACTCCATTGGTAAAATTAAACAAGATCGTTAAAGACTTGCCTTGCACTGTTTTAGCTAAAATAGAAACAACAAATCCAGGCAACTCGGTAAAAGACCGAATGGCCTTAAAAATGATTGAAGATGCGGAGGCTGATGGTAGACTAAAACCAGGAGGAACAATAGTTGAAGGAACTAGTGGGAATACAGGAATGGGATTAGCAATTGCGGCTGTAGTTAAAGGTTATAAGTGCATTTTTGTAACAACCGATAAACAGAGTAAAGAAAAAGTTGATGCGTTAAAATCCGTAGGTGCAGATGTAATTGTTTGTCCAACAGATGTTGACCCTACCGATTCTCGCTCGTATTATTCGGTTTCAAGACGATTAGGAGAAGAAATACCAAATGCTTGGTATGTTAACCAATATGATAACCCGAGTAATGTTCTTGCTCACTACGAGAGCACAGGTCCAGAAATTTGGGAACAAACCGAAGGGAAAATAACGCATTTTGTTGTTGGAGTTGGAACAGGGGGAACAATTAGTGGGGTAGGAAAATTCTTAAAGGAAAAAAATCCAGATATACAATGTTGGGGAATTGATACATTCGGTTCCGTATTCAAGAAATACCATGAAACGGGAGAATTTGACGAAGATGAAATATATCCTTATATCACAGAAGGCATAGGAGAAGACATTCTTCCTAAATGTGTAAACTTTGATATTATTGACCACTTTGAGAAAGTAACGGACAAAGACGGATTATTATGGCAACGAAAACTAGCTCGTGAAGAAGGCATAATGGTTGGTAATAGTGCAGGGAGTGCAGTAAAAGGAATTTTACAATGTGCCTCTATGCTAAAACCTACAGACGTTGTAGTTGTGCTATTTCATGATCATGCAACGCGTTACATGGGTAAAGCATTTAACGATGAATGGATGAAAGAACGTGGCTTTTTGGATAGTACTCCAAAAACTGCTGAAGACATGATTTCTTCACATAAACATTTACCAATGCTTGTAGTAAAAGAATCGGATCCAGTAAAGGCTGCATTTGATTTAATGGAAAAACATGGCATTTCTCAACTTCCTGTTTCTAATGGCAATGGTGAATACGTAGGTTCAGTAAATGACAATCATTTATTGTCACAGCTATTAAAGAATCCAGCTTTAGCTGAAAAGAAAGTAAATGAAGTGATGCAAGCAAGCTTTCCAATGGTTGAGGCATCAGCTCCAATTGATCAAGTTTCTTCATTAATTAACAAAGACAATCCTGCCGTTCTTGTAAAAGAATTGAGCGGTACGGTTCATATATTGACCAAGTATGATTTGATTGGAGCGTTGAGCTCATAGCATATTTTTATTCTTTTTTTCATAGACTACTACCATCATATGAATCTCGCTTAATTCATATAACGAGAATCGCTTATGTATCTTAAGAAATCGGAATAGTTGAATTACCAAAAACTTTATGTAACCTTGAAAAAACAATAAATTAGAAGATAAGAGAATCTTGCTATTGTTTTCCAACTAGACCTTGTACCCTTCGTGAAAATAGAAGCACTACTCTCTTTGGATGCATACGTAATATCCATCAACATTATCTCCCTCATACCTATACTATTATAATGAATAGAAAAAAGTTCATACTATCACTTGGCTTACTACTTACTTCGGCAGTAATTTTCCCTTCTGGCTTAATTAAATCGATCACAAAAGGATATAGTAATTTCAAGCACATTTATTCGAACAGTAAGTTGAAAAATCAGTTTTTAAAGTTTTTGAAGAACGTTTTCAATCTTGTTCCTGAAAAAGAAATGCATCAATTAATCTCAGATGTTACTGCACAAAAAAACACAGATAAGGAGATTTACTTAGAAACACAATCAAAATTGGGTGATATTACACCTTTCTTTTCCATCTTTACTCATCAATTGCCTTCACTTTTTAAACAAAAAGATGAAATGGCTAGACAAACACTTGAGCTTATTGGTGAAGGTACTTCGTATAATGGCTATCTTGAAATTGGTTCTTCTGGAAGATACTTGGATTATTTAGAAGAAAAGGTAAACATAAATTGTGATCGCTACTATGCCGATGGGAAAAAACCGGGTTATTCCATAACAGAAATGGTAGACAGAGGGCAAATAGCCATCGGTGCTAAATACATTCCTTTGGCTGATTACCGCACTGAATACTCAAAACTAATTGAAAAAGAAAGTCTAGACTTAGTAACGATTTACATAGGATTCCACCATTGCCCAATTGATTTACGTGTTCCATTTATTACCTCAATAAGAGATACACTGCGGTCAGGTGGCAAATTAGTACTTAGAGATCACGATTGTGACACAGATGATCAAAGAACCATGGTAGCATTGGCTCACGACGTATTTAACATGGGCACCAATGAAACATGGGAATACAATAATGAGGAAATTCGCAATTTCTACACACTTGATTTCATCTGTAAATTCGTAGAGAACCTTGGATTTAAATTTGACAAAAGAACATTGTTTCAAAAAGGTGATCCAACCAAAAATGCATTAATGCTATTTACTAAAATTTAACTTCCTCTCCCCACTAATGAAAAAAATAAAAACCGTCTTCAAGTTTATACTTAGAATTATACTGAAGGTTCTCACTTTTGTTTATAGAATGCTTAGAAAGTGTATTCGTTTTATACATAATAAAAAACGCTACTCTATCCCTTTCTACACTTTCATAGGCTATATAGTATTGGTTATTATTC
Source organism: Bacteroidia bacterium (assembly GCA_013042025.1). Taxonomy (GTDB): domain Bacteria; phylum Bacteroidota; class Bacteroidia; order NS11-12g; family UBA9320; genus UBA9320. Next base: position 15,142 of record JABDQY010000195.1, on the reverse strand, counting down.
TAATTAAGGTGTCTGGTGATAATAACTTCAATAAGACACTGCGTAATAAAAGAGTTAATGATGTTACTCAATTAAATTCTATACAAGTTGCTTCCGAGGTTCAACCCAATTCGAATGAAGAAATCATTGAAGCAATCAAATCTAGCAATGGGCCAATCTCCATTGGAGGAGGAAGGTTTAGCATGGGTGGTCAAATAGGCTTTCAAAACAGTCTACATTTAGACATGCGACAATTCAACAAAGTATTAAACCTCGATCGTAAAAAGAAACAAGTAACTGTTCAACCAGGAATTGTATGGCGTGATTTACAAAAAGTAATTGATAAGGAAAACCTTTCTATCAAAATCATGCAGACCTACGCTAATTTTACTGTCGGTGGTTCTATTTCTGTAAATTGTCATGGAAGATATATCGGCCATGGACCCATTATATCTTCTGTATTGCAACTGAAAATTGTTACTGCTTCCGGTGAACTTATTACTGCTAGCAGGACAGAAAATGAAGATGTCTTTAAAGCTGCAATTGGAGGGTATGGTGGTATTGGTGTTATTGTAGAGGCCACTTTGCAATTGGTTGACAATGTTAAAGTAGAACGACAAACCCAGCTGGTAAATGTTTCCTATTACAACCAATTTTTCAGCAACCATATTAGAAACGATACTGATGTAATCTTTCAAAATGGCGACCTCTATCCACCAAATTATGATATAGTGAATAACGTTTCGTGGATAGTGTCTGACAAAGAACTAACTGACACAACAAGGGTAACTCCAGAAGGCCTAAACTATAGGTTAGAATCCAATTTAGTTGAAATGGTTTCATGGAGTAATTTCGGGAAATGGGTTCGTCGAAAATTTATAGATCCTGCAATTTACCGTAAAAAGAAAATAGTATGGAGAAACAAAGAAGCTAGTTATGATGTAGCTGAACTTGAACCAAAATCTAGAAAAGAAAGCACATATGTACTTCAAGAATATTTCATACCGGTTAATAAACTAGAATCTTTTGTCCCAAAAATGAGAAGCATCTATGATAAATATGATGTGAATGTATTGAATGTATCGTTGAGGCATGCTTATCCCGATAAAGAGTCCTATTTATCATGGGCAGATGAAGAAGTTTTTGCTTTTGTTATTTATTATAAGCAAGGTACAGATGCCAAATCTAAATCAATTGTAAAACAATGGACGATTGAAATGACTGATGCAATCTTAAGTGAAAATGGAAAGTGGTATTTGCCGTATCAACCCCATGCAACAAAAGAGCAGTTTAATCAGGCTTTCTCAAATGCGGATAAGTATTTTGAAGTAAAAAACAGAATTGATTCATTGCATCGATTCAACAATGAACTCCTTGATAGATATAACCCTTACCTTCAAACATCTATAGAAAAAGATGCCGAAGAAATCAAAGGATATTTGAGAGAAGAAGAACAAACTGTGCTCACCGTGCCTGAATGGTATTTGGTCTTTAACCCTGAAGAGTACGCTGGATTTTTGGAAGACGGAAAAGATCCATCTGACTTTCCTTATTATCGTTCAATTGATGAGTATTGGAAGCTCTACGATCGATCTAAGATGCTTGTTTCCAAAGCTTATCCAAACAATGAAGAGTATAATACTATGCTGGGAGTAATAGGTGTAAGTGTTACTATGGAATATGCTGTAAAAATGATTTATGAAAATACCATTGGAAGATTATTTGAGTGGTTTTCAAACGAATCCATTTCAGAAAAAGAAGAAACAATAGTTGAAGCTCAAAGAGCCTATAGCGATTTCATCTACCACACCGCTTGGTATGAGTTTGAATTTATGCCATGGATTAAAAAAACATGGAAAGCTTCAAATTCAAATAATGCAAGTTGGTTACGAAAATGGGAACGCACAATGTTTTTCACCTTGGAATTTACATTCAAAGCAGCCTACGCTCAATTAATTGAATGGGCAGCAAAAGCCAGTTATGAAGAACCGGTTACAGATATCTATATGGTGGTTTCTTCTGAAGACACAATTACTCCAAACAAAGATCTGCAGGTTATTAAAGAGCAAGAGAATAAAAAACTATTAGGGATTACTCGTTGGGGAGCATTCACTAAAACCATAATAAAACTTTGTGATCAAGATATTGAAATTCAAGAAATTGGAGGTAATGATGAGATTGTTGTCTCAGTTCTCCTCAACAAGAATCAACAACTCGATTTCAAAAACATGGAATTGCTTTATGAATCGGATGTAGTTACTGATAGTAATACCACAAGATATGTTTGCCTACTTCAGGTAAACGAATTATTACCATTTGTAAGATATGCTAAAAACAAGTCCATTGAAGTAGAGCATGTATTTGATTATTGAGATATTAATGCAAGGATATGAAAATTAACCAGGTTGATAAAGTGATTCCGACTAATACTATTCAAATAAAATTTGATTAATCATCCCACCTATTTCTTCACCTCTAGTTAATGCCATCATATGAGAGCCATTTGGTAGAACTATATCTGCAACTACATTTCGTATAGGAATTGTATGATCATTGTCACCATGTATGTGATAAATGTTTGAGTTATATTTTTCTTTTTGCCAATTGATTATCATATCTGCTGTACGCTTTAGATAAACAGGCTCTTTGCTTCCTAGCATCATTTTAAAAGTTTCTTTCTCATTGTTTCTATCGGGTTCTACAATAGGTTGAAGAAACATTGCTCCACTCCTATACCACCTTGCAGGTATCCGTCGATTTAATCTTACTTTTTGCTGAAACAAATATCGTTTCGGAAGCTCAGCTGCACATTTTGCACTGCTAATTAGTATTACCTTTTCTGGATTTAATATATCAGCTAATTCTGAACATACCATTCCTCCTAAAGAAATCCCAATCAAACTAAATTGCTCTGAAGTATTAATTTGACTTATAAATCGACGTGAATACTCTGGTAACATTTCCCCTTCTTTTGGTGTAGGTAATTCAATATGCTTCACGTTAAATGAATCTGGAAAAACCATTTTTGAGAAAATTGCAGAATCAGAACCTTGACCCGGAAAAAGATATAGCGTATGTTTTGCTTTTAGGTTCAAACACCACAAAGTGAGTATTGTTAAAATAAAATATCGAAACACTTATTTTAAATACGGCTTTTCTTCGCTAAAGTTACAAAAGTTCGTGTTGTTTTATTTTTCTAAAGGTTAAAGTAATAGTGGACGTTAAAATATTTCTCCTTCATACTTTTTTAAAAAAGTATTACAAAAATCAAATTCTATAATAGCCCTGCTTTGTTCTTTTGTCACACAAGCTTTCGTCCTCTACGCCAAGAACAAATCATCCGTTATCACCACATAATCCGCCCCCGATAGAATTTTACCCGCCCACCGGATCTCAATTGACTTTTTTCTTTCTTTTTGTGTTAAGACAAAAAGGAAAGTTAAAACAATTCTTTATATCCTTTTTTCATTATTGAATAAGGACCCAAAAAGCGAAAAAGAAGTAAGCATCTTCATTCTCTGAAGGAGTCAGACAAAATCATTCATTACATTTGAAAGAAGCATATGACAGATCAAAGCAACCTAGTAAAGGTTTTTACCGGCACAGAAGTAACCGTAGAACTACTAAAAGGAAAATTACAAGAAATTGGAATAACTGGAATTGTAAAAAATGAATTTCAGTCTGGTGCAGTTGCAGGTTTTGGAGGAGGACCTTTTTCTATTGAATACTATATTTTAGAATCAGATCTTAAGAAAGCAGAACCTATTCTTTCAGAATTTAGCAAGAATAACTAATTTGTTTACAACGTATTAACGTTGTTCAAATCAGCAAATGCTTGCTCTAATCGAGCTACGAAAGACTCTTCCCCTTTTCTTACCCAAACTCTTGGGTCGTAGTATTTTTTATTCGGTATATCCGCTCCTTCTGGATTACCAATTTGAGTTCTTAGATACTCAATTTTGTCTGTCATATAATCTCGAATACCAGCATTAAATGCGAATTGCATGTCGGTATCAATATTCATTTTAATAACTCCATAAGAAATCCCTTCTCTTATCTCTTCAACTGTTGATCCACTTCCACCATGAAATACGAAATCAACTGGATTACTATCCGTACCAAATTTCTCTTGTACAAAGTCTTGAGAGTTTTTAAGAATAACAGGCGTCAATTTAACGTTTCCTGGCTTGTAAACACCATGCACATTCCCAAATGCCGCAGCAATAGTGAAACGATGGCTCACTTTCATTAGTTCTTCATAGGCATAAGCTACTTCATCAGGCTGCGTATAAAGTTTAGAACTATCTACATCTGTATTATCCACTCCATCTTCTTCACCACCAGTGATTCCCAATTCAATTTCTAATGTCATTCCCATTTTGCTCATTCGCTCAAGGTACTTTTTACAAATTTCAATATTCTCTTCAATTGGCTCTTCCGATAAATCAATCATGTGCGAACTATACAGCGGTTTTCCAGTTTCAGCAAAATGCTTCTCTGAAGCATCTAACAATCCGTCAATCCAAGGTAACAGTTTCTTAGCACAATGATCTGTATGCATTATTACAGTTGCTCCGTATGCTTCTGCAAGTGTATTTACATGTTTAGCCCCAGCAACTGCTCCTAATATGGCAGCTTTTTGGTCGTCATTACTCAATCCTTTCCCAGCGTTAAATACTGCTCCACCATTCGAAAACTGAATAATTACAGGTGCATTTAGTTTTGCAGCTGTTTCCATTACTGCATTTAATGAACTTGAACCTATTACGTTTACTGCTGGCAAAGCAAAACCTTTTTCTTTTGCATACTTGAAGATTGCTTGAACTTCGTCTCCTGTTGCTACTCCTGGTTTGATATTATGACTCATGGACTATAATTTAAATGTGCCGCAATATTAGCACTTTTTGCAGTTCAATAAAAACCAAGCATAGTTATATGAAGTATCAGTTATTCATATCTTGTTCAGATATGATTTTAGAAGGACCAGATTTAGTCAAAAGTTTGTAAATCAACAAGCTTTTTGTACAATCCTCCTTTTTCCAGTAAGCCTGTATGTGTTCCTTCCTGAACAATTTTACCACCTTCAATTACTAGGATACGATCGGCATTTTGAATAGTACTTAAACGATGTGCAATTACAATACTTGTTCTATCCTTCATAATATTCTCTAAGGCATCTTGGACAAGCTTCTCACTTTCCGAATCTAAAGCAGAGGTTGCTTCGTCTAAAATAAGAATTGGAGGATTCTTAAGAATTGCTCTTGCTATACTTAACCGTTGTTTTTGACCTCCACTTAAATTGCCGCCTTTTTCACCAATGTTGGCATTGTATCCACCTTCTTTTTCAAGTATAAACTCATGAGCGTTTGCCACTTTTGTTGCATTCAATAGGTCGTCACCAGTATTATAAAAATCTCCCATCTTTATATTATTGGCGATAGTATCGTTAAACAAAACGGCTTCTTGTGTTACAATTCCAAACATTGAACGTAAATTGATTAAGTTCATTTCCTTAATATTTACATCATCAATGGTTATTGTTCCACTTTCTAATTCATGAAATCGAGGAAGTAGATCAACTAAGGTTGATTTTCCTCCGCCAGAAGGTCCAACCAAGGCTACGCGTTCTCCTTTCTTAATAGTAAATGAGATTTCATCAATAGCACGCTTCCCATCGTAGCTAAAACAGATGTCTTTCAGTTTTATCTCATTTCTAAAATCTACCGTTTTGCTTCCTTCATTTGCAACCTCACTTGGAGTATCTAAAATTTCGTTTACTCTATCCAATGAAGCTGAGCCTTTCTTAATTCTAAAATAAGCTTCAGTCAATGCTTTCGCTGGCGAAATAATTTGTGAAAATATAGCAATGTATGCAATTAGAAACGACCCTGTTAGAGCTGAATCCTGCGTCAATATTAAGTTACCACTATAAACCAAAATAAGTGCAATCACAATACTTCCCATAAACTCACTCAATGGAGAAGCAAGCATTTCTCTCCGAAACAGTTTGAGCATTAACGTGAAATGACTATCGTTTAATTCTTTAAACTTCGTTTGTTTTTCTTTGGTTGCGTTAAAGGCTTTAATAATTTTTATGCCGTGTAGACTTTCTTCAATATGTGAAACAACATGAGCAAACTTCTCTTGTCCTTGAGCTGCTGCATGCTTTAATTTTGACCCTATCCTACTGATTATAAATCCACTAACTGGTAGTAGCACCAATACAAAAAGGGTCAGTTTGGCACTTGTTACAAACAATGCTATGAACGGAATTAAAATACCAATTGGATGTTTTATCAAATCCAAAGCTCCTGCAAGGCTCATTTCAACTTCTCGGATATCACTTATTAGTTTGGAGATTATTTCTCCCCTCTTAATCTTACTAAAATAGCTAATTGGTAATTTAAGAATGTGATTGTATGTCCATTCTCGTATATCTCTAATAACAGCCGTTCGAACATATGCCATATTGTAATTGGCAAGAAATAGAAACAAATTCTTTAGTAAAAATGCAATTACGATTCCTCCAGAAAAGTAAATCAGTGATTTAAGTGGACCATATTCAAGAATGAAAGTTCCTAGTTTATAGTCAATATAACGCAATAAATCATCTGGATTAAATGTCAAAGCTACTGGAGTTATATTGTCCAAGTTTTCTCTAAAAATCACCTTAAGAAAAGGGATTACCATTGAAATGGAGAACACATTAAATATGGCACTAAAGATTGTAAAAATGATGAATTGAGCAACCTTACTTTTATACGGTTTCGTTAAACCAAATATGTGCTTAAACTTAATCAAGGCTGCGAAGATAAACGGAGGAAATTATTTCTGATGAAAAAAGAAGTTTCCTGCGATTATTCCTGTCTTAAATTCGTCTAACAGATTTGCTTGACTCGAATATCTGTAAATCGTGCTTTTTTGAACAAAATCATGAATATCAGATACATAAACTTCATTGTTGCTAGGATTTACACCAAGTCCATAAAAATTATTATTGTTGTTTGATTCTAGCCAAACTTCTGGTCTTGAAGCTGTATCTGCAGGCATGGAATAAATACCACTATTTAAGAAATACATTTGATTTAATTGTTCATCATAAATCAAATTAGTCGGAAGACCATTTAAAGTTATTTCCTTAATGAACTTCTTGTTTACTGCATTTACAGCCGCTAAACTAGGCTGTTTTGAATTTACTTCATCTCCTTTACTGAGAATCCAAATAGTGCCATTTGAGTCTTGTATAATGCTTTCAGGAGCAAATCTAACTTCAATGCTATCTGTAACTGCATCCGAAGCAATGTCAATAATATAAATGTACTTGCTTTCAACATTTACAACCCAAAACTCGTTATTCACTATCACACCTTTCTCAGTCCAACCATTCATTTCTATTTCACTGCTAACCGTTAATGATTTCATATCAACTACAGAGATGGATTTACTGTATAAATCAGTTACATAAGCCTTATGATCGGCCACTTTATAAAAATATCGAGGAGAAGTTAATCCAATAATTTCATTGGTTTGCTGAAATGAATCGCTGGTCAGAACAATTTTATTAGAATTGTTTACGACAAAAAAATATTGATTATTATGATACGAAATGGATTGAAATACGTTCCCAATTCCTTGCCCATTTTTCGTTCTGAACACATCATTTTGAACAGATTTTGTTGTTGGATTGTATAAGGATAAACTTCCTTCCCCCCACCCGAAATTACCTTCATTTGAAATCAGGACATCGTTCCCTTCTAAAACTAGAGTTGGTGTTTCAGGTTCGTCTTTACATCCTCCAAGAAAACATGAAGCTGCAATTAGAATGGCTAGTGTATCTCTTAATAAACGCATATTTTTTGAATAAACGACTTACCGTTTTTCTCAACAATTAATGTGTAAAATCCTGACTGAGAAAAGGTAATTGAATCGTGAGGATTGATATATAGCTTTTGCCCTAACGAATTATAAATACTAATAAACTGCTTTTCAATTCCAACAAATTGAAGTTCTTCTCCAATCCCTAATTTAGTTGGATATATACGAATTCCTTTAAGTTGATGTTCTTCCTTCAAAAGAAAAGCACCATCTACTAAAGCAACTGCATCTAAATCAAATCCGCTACTTTCAAAAGGACTTGGATATGGATCATTAATTATTCTCCCTTTACTATCTCTACTTCCGAAACTATCGTTTACACTTCCTACTACATCAATTAATCTTATATAATTAATAGTATCCATATTCACCTCCGACAAATCGAATAAACTTCCATAAGGAGCTTGATGTTTCCCTGCAAGATTTCGGATTTCTTCAGGTTTTGTATAACTGAAGTTATTGGTTTGGTAACTTGTATCAGTTAAGCTTTCGCTTGGAAAACGAGTATAATTAACCCCATCTTTACTCACTTCTACATGAGCTAATTCTAAATAATAGGAAAGACCAACCTTGAAGCCATTTTCAAAAACAGCAAAATCATACCCCACCCGATTAATTACTGGATTGCCGAATGTTAAAACTGCATTTCCTCCATCTCCCAGACTTACCACATTCCCATCCATTTCCCCTATAGCACTACTATCACTTCCAATAGTTGGTTTACCTAAAGTTGAATCGGAGATTTGCATGTAACCTTTTGTAATAGTTGCATCTGTTGCCCAAGCAGAAATTGAAGGGTCATCTTTACGAATAGAAATACTACCCGTTTCTCCACCCGGAGGATCAAATTGTGCGTTACTCGTTAGAGTAAAACCGATGAAGACAAGTATACTAAATCTCATTGTTTAATTACCTTTTGCGTGCTAAAACCCTTTGAAGTTTCTACCCGAATAAAATAGACTCCACTTTGTTGATCGTTAATATTGATTGTCATTGAATTTGAAAGTGTATTTGGCTCTATTGCTTGAATCAAGCGTCCATCTAATCCAAAAACATTAACGTTTTCAATAATGTTGTTTGCCTTAATATTCACTATATCTCTTGTAGGGTTTGGATAAATATCAAGTTGCGTATTGCTTTGTTCTTTAATTGAACTAGAAGTTCGTTGTGAAAGAGCCAAGCAAAAATATGATGGAGTGTTCATTCCCCACATTCCATTGTCACTCGATTGCATTTCAAACGTAATCTTGTCACAGGTTGCTATTGTCACTTTTTTCCAGTCTTTTAGAATATAGTCTTTGCTATTATCTGAAAATCTATAATCCGCTAAATAAACAGTATCTGTACCTAGTATTGCACCACTTCTTGATTCACTTCTAACCACAACACGCAAATAATCTGGATCATTTCCTGATGCACCACCAAATTTTTTACTGAAGCCAGAACCATTTAACATATCATAATATGCATAGGTGGAATTGGTGATTTCAAAACTCACTGCTGTTGGCACCTGAACTAATCCAAATATTAAATCGGAAGCTGCATCTAGGTTATATGGTGTTCGAATTTCGTTGTTAACGGAACTATTTACAAAGTGATAATACTGATATGACCATGCAGATTCAGGTATTGTAGCTGGAATTCGTGCCATAGATGAATACTGATTGCCAAATCCATCAGTACTATCATCATATCTGTTACTTATACTCCATCCGCTCCAAGAATCCCACTGAGAATTGTACGAATTTGGAAAAAACAAATGGTTTATAGTAAATCCACCTGCATTATCACTCCCATTATCAAATGTATCTTCTTCTAAAACAGCAAACTCTGGGAATACCAATAAATTTGAGACAGCATTTAAGTCATCCATACAAAAATATGCCGGAGTATTCATTCCCCATTGACCATTATCTGAACTCTCAAAAACAAATGCTACGCTATCACCTAACACATCTTTTTCCATAATATTATTAAAGTCCACGTAAATCCAATCATCTACAATAAAATCCTTAGAATCATCAGCATTTCTATAGTCTGCAAGATAAAATGAAGTTTGTGCTGAAGGTGTTCCATCCAAAAATGTTGTTATATATACCTTGAAATAATCAGGATCACTACCTGTAGCTCCTCCAAATTTTTTACTAAAGCTCGAACCATTTAACATATCCATGTAGGCATATGTTGAATTGGTAAAATAAGCACCACTTAAGTTTATGGCAGTATCAAATTTGATGTAAGGCTCCAAATAACCAACACCATAATTTGGAGTTGCATCAACTCCAGAACCAGTAATGGAACTATATTGATTACCAAAACCTGAAGTGCTATCATTAGTCATGTTGCTTAATGCCCAACCTTGCCAGCTTCCGCCATATGCAGTGTCGTATTCATTGTTAAAAAATCTTCCATAATGGAAAAAGCCTGATGAGTTATCTTCCCCATTATTAAACGTATCTATCTTTTCTAAAGGTAAATTATCAAAAGTGGTTTGCACCCTTTGATGCGGAAATTGTGCTTGTGAATATGAAACAAGCAGTAAAAATGTTCCTAATATTAATGTTTTTTCCATGATTTGATTTTTAAGGTATAGTTGGCATTTATTTTAATAATTCTTCCTGGTAAAGGTGTGTTAGGGATAGTGAAATATGCGGTATTAAACAAATTAGATACCGAACCTCCTAGTCGGATGTTGTCGAAAATATAATACCCACCAAGTTCTGTTAAGAAATAAGGGTCCAATGAATTTGAATTGTCACTTGCCACAAAGTTTTCACCAACAAACTGTTCGTTTACATAAATACCAAATTTCTTTCTTGAAAAGGTAATAGTAAGGTTTGAAGAAATCTCAGGAGTATAAATAAGCTGTTTGCCAAAAGTTGCATCCTTCTGGTCGCTAGGATTATAGGTAGACTTCACATAATGAATATTATTGTTTATGCTAATTCTGCCTTTCCATAAGTGATGGGAATAAATTGCCTGTAATTCAATTCCTCGAACAAATACTGATTGAATATTTACAGGACTTATCTCTGGAAAACCTTGCCAAGCTATCATGTTATCGTAGAGTCCGGCAAAAGGATTTAAACTAATACTTAGCGATTTTGATTTTCTAGTAACTATAACATCTAACTTCTTGCCCTCCTCTGGTTTCAGATTTTCATTCCCAGATGCAAATCCAGGCTCATACCAATACATTTCATTTAGGGTAGGAATACGGTACACGGTTTGTGCCGAAATAGTGAAAGCATATTTCTTACCTAGATTACTAGTTGCTTCCAAGGAAGCATTATTCCCAAATCTACTTCTATCGAAATTTACAACTTGTTGATTAAGTCGAAACCTTATTTTTTTCACTCTAAATGATGCATTGTAGAATGCTCTATACCTGTTGTATTGAACTTCACTCTCCAAATTTGTGGAAGTATAATAGGCATTTTCATTACCTGCACCTACAGAGACCCTAAGCTTTTTATTCACCCTTTTCGATGCTTCAACTGTACTATTAAAGTTAAGTACATCGCTTCTAGCATCCAAGTTTTGTGTTATTGATTTAAAATTAATCTGCTCTTTCCAAATTTGATTTTGAGCTTGTATCCACCATCTGCGTTGCAATTGTTTTTGATACACATTTATCATCATTGCGTTGATATCACTTTGCCTCGAATCACTTGAACTTAAGAGTGTAGGTGGAATAGATCTTTCGGATGCTTGGATGTAAATTGTGTTTTTCCAAACACCAAATTTAATTGAACGGTAGGATAGGTTTTGAAGAAGACTAACTTTTTGAAAATCAGTATTTTCAAGTAGTGAATCTTCACCGATATAAGGTTCCAATGCGACATTATTCTCAGATTGAGTTCCAAAAACCGACGCCTGATAGCTCCATTTATTGCCTTTATTTCCGAATTTAAATCCTGCTGATTGTCCGTTTTGCGTGTTTCCTGAAACGTTTGCCTCTATCCTCGGTTGAATGTTTCCGGCATTTAAATTCAAAGACGAACCCATATTACTTTGACCAAGCTGCTGGTTATCTTGTTCACTAAAAGAACTTCCAGAAAAATGAAATGCATCGATTAGGCTCAGGTCCATAGTTCCATTCATACTGCTTTGCATATTTGCTCCTTCAATATTTATAGGAATATGCATGGTTCCTAATCCTTTGTAACTGGGTGTATTCAAAGATCCTACACCTGTGCTTTTGATAAAAATTCCTGTTTGCTTTTGGAGCAACTCAGCAAAATTTTGAGTTGGATTCACTTTTAATAATTCGTCCGAAAACAGCTGTTGGTTTACCGAGTAGCTTGCCGCAATTTGAACAGAATCCATTACACGTGCACTATCCAATGTCGATTGGGCATTTGCATTGATACTCAATACGAGTATTGCTATTAGTGCTTTGTATTTCAATGATTAGGTTTTCCTACTTATTTATTTTGCCAAAGAGAAATATAATAAGAGGCAGCGAACTGTCAATTATTGCTTTTTTCCCCGAAAGCGAATTAATTATCGTGTTAACGGTAGGTCTTCTGACTTAGTTCTACATTTAAACTCCTTCCCATTAACGCTGGTTAACAGTGGATTGAGATTGTTTAAACAATTGCGAACATTACAGCTGCGGGTACAGTGGAGGAGTTATCACCTCGCTTCCCTTTCACATTAATCAATTCAAAGGTAAAGCTATATTAATATGGGCAGAAAAAGTTTGTTCACAATTTTTAAGTATCAGATAAATATATTTGCGGCAAATGGCAACAACACAAGATTTATCAAGAGGAATGTTCATTCGTTATAACGGGCAATTATGCCAAGTAGTGGACTACCAACATACTATGCCAGGTAAAGGCGGTGCTTTTTATCAGGTAAAAATGAAAAATGCGATTACAGGAAAGTCGATGGACCACCGTTTTAGAAGCGGAGAAAACATTGATGATGTTCGTGTAGATCAAGTTGAAATGCAGTATTTATACAATGATGGAAACAACCTCATATTAATGAATACAGAGACTTTTGAACAAGTAGGAGTGCCAGAATCAATGTTGGGCGATCAAATGAAATTTATAAAAGAAGAAATGATTTTGAATGTATATTTTGATGAAGGGAATCCAATTATGGCAGAAGCACCCAACCATGTTGTATTAGAAATCACTTATTCTGAACCAGGAATAAAAGGTGACACCGCTAACAACCCGTTAAAACCAGCAACATTAGAAACTGGAGCAGAAGTTAATGTACCACTTTTTGTTGAAACAGGAGAAAAGATTAAAGTCGATACGCGTACTGGTGAGTATGTAGAACGAGCTAAATAAATTCAATATTCTTATTAATAAAAAAAGGAGGTGCTCGAACCTCCTTTTTTTATTAATTCACTTTTATATTAAATATATTGTAGAACTAACCAAATCAAAACAATTAAAAGAAGTACTCCTAAAAGCCAATTTAGCCCCGGCAAAAGCTTACCAATTAGAGCTAATATTAGCAATACCAACACAATAATCAAAACAAGTCGTAAGAGACTTGAATCATCATTCACATTGTTAGGTTTAACATTATTATCATTTTTATCTAAATTCTTTAACACTTTCTTCAAAGCCTTTTTTTGAAGTGGACCAGCTAGTTTTGTAACTTTATCATTCTCTTTAATACTGAATTCAGTTTTAACCTTTGGGGTTGAAGAGACTGTAGATTTATCATCAGATTCTTGGTAACTTATCTGTTCAACATCTTTATTAATCAGAATTACTTCTGAATTTTGGTCTTCATTCTCAATAACTTCTTCTACAATAAGCGGAGTTTGTTTCACTTCTTTTTTAACTTCTTTTTTCGCTAAATGAGTGGCTTTAGTTCGTCTAGTTAAATTACCGTAACGGGCTTGAGAGCAAGCACCAAGTAAAAAAACTAACATTAGAGCAATTCCTAAGATTGATTTATTTAATTTCATTTGCATATATTTTCATCAAAAGTAATGAATGTTTTAAGTCACGAGAATAATTTTCTTGGTATAAATGAAGAAGATTTACACACTTATTTCACGAGCAAATGTATAATTCAGCAATTGCCTTATGAGCATACTTCTTCTTTCAAAACAGGAAGTAAAAACGGCCCTCATTCTATTATAACTAATTCAAAGTATGTTGAGCTTTATGATATTGAATTGAATGAGGAAACATATAAAAAATGTGGAATTGCTACTTTAGAAAAACTAGATTTTGAAGGAAAAGTAGATGAAGAAGCAATCAATCTAATTCATGGTGAAACTGCAAATCACTTAAGTAACAATAAATTTATTGCTAGTTTAGGAGCTGAACACACAGTAACATATGGAATATTTAAGGCCTTACAAGATAAGTGGGCTGACATTGGTATTTTACAACTAGATGCTCACAGCGACTTAAGAGATTCATATGAAGGAAACAAATGGTCGCACGCCAGTGTTATGGCACGCATACATGAATTAAAACCAAAGATCTTTCAACTTGGAGTTCGTGCTCAATGTATTGAAGAATCTCAACTTATGAAGAGTTCATCGAACATTCATTGTTGGTATGCTAATGACATTTGGGATAATGACAACTGGATGGAAGAAGTTGTAGATAGACTGCCTAAGAACTTGTATATCACCATTGATACTGATGGATTTGACCCTAGTATTTGCCCAAGTGTCGGAACACCAGAACCAGGAGGTTTGCAATGGTACAGTACATTAAAATTCTTAAAAAAAGTATTTCAAAAATGTGATGTTAAGGGATTTGATATTGTTGAACTCAATCCTTCCTCAGATGATGATATTACTGCATATAATATGGCACAACTCTGCTATAAGCTTATCGGTTACAAATACTGTTTATAGATAAAAAAAATAGTTTTCTTTGCAAAGCTTTAATCACCTATGCAAGTATATTTAGACAACGCTGCCACAACTCCAATGGACATTCAAGTGATTGATAAGATGTCTGAGATTATGAAAGATGTATTTGGAAACGCGTCTGCAATTCACGCTCAAGGTAGAAAGGCAAGGGCGGTTGTTGAAATGGCACGAAAAGACATCGCAAAATTATTGAATTGTGAGAGCTCTGAACTGGTTTTTACAGGAAGCGGAACTGAAGCAGATAACATGGCAATTCGATGTGGTGCAAACGACTTAGGTGTTAAACATATAATTACCAGCGAAATAGAGCATAAGGCTGTTTTAGATACAGCTAAAGAATTGGATGACAAAGGAATAGCTAAGCTTCACTTTGTGAAAATTGACCACTTAGGACGAGCCGATTTAGACGACCTACTGAAA
>JABDQY010000194.1 GCA_013042025.1 Bacteroidia bacterium | reverse complement strand
TTGATACATATTCGGCAATACCTTAATAACCACATTAAGACCTTCGAGTATGGTTAATAACTCTGGAATATCGTCTTTATGGTCATCCTCAATTGCAACAATTACCTCTTCTACACCTTTCTCCATTACAACCTTATTGAGCTGTGACATATCACCTAAATGAGGAATTTCCTCAATTGCAATATCTTCTCCATTCAAGGTTAAAAATCCTCTAATGAAATGCCCTTCCGATTTTTTAGCCTTACTCAATTGATTATAAATAGTTAATGCTTTCGGCCCTCCTCCAATTATGATAGTTTCAAATCCAATTATTCTATTTTTAATCTTTTTAGCAATCCTACTAGAAAGAATAAATCGAAATATAGATGTTGGAATGAAGTGAAGTACAAATAGCACCAAAATGGATTGATAATACATTTGATACGCCGTTACTTCATCATCGATAACCAATGTAAAGAAGAGAATCAATACTCCTAAAGCACTAGCTGTAAGTATTTTAAAAAATTCTCGTAGTCGTGATTTTCTGTAAACCCCTTTATACATCCCAAAAACGAGATACAACGAAATCCATAACAATGGAATTATTAAAATTCCATAATACAGTTTAGGATCAGACCACACAAACTGCATGTAGTAGTCATTAAATGCACCATTAACGAAACATTTTCGATAGATAAAAAATAAACCCCATGCTAAAGATGCAGCAAGAAAGTCGAGTATTAAATATTTTATGGTAAGTAGTTTCCTATTCAAAAATGAACCAATTTAATATTATCAAAAAAGAGTTGAGGTTTGACATTATCAGTATTCGTTCTTGAACTAAAAAATACTCGAAAATCAAAGCCAAGATATTCCGGATTATTTACATCTTCTTTAAGACTCACATATGCTTTCTTCCAAACCCCATTGGTTGGGAAAAAATTAACAATAGGAACTCCTGTAACTATAGTTCCAGTTATTGGATATATGCCCGCGATTACTTCTGCTGAAGCCTTATAATTAAATTCTAAATAGATTTCTGTACCTCTTCTGGGTAAATCAAATAATTGTATTGTACTGTTTTCAAAAATTTGAAAGCCAGTATCCATTGTTACTATACCACTGTACTTGTTTGCAGCCCCATCATAATCAAACACTTGCGAACTAATTCCCGTTATTTTCATACTATCGATTGTAGTTGCACTTCCACTTTTTTCCATTGAAATTGTTTGATCTTCAAAATCTTCCAACCACGGAAATGAAACGTTATTTCGATAGGTGAATTCTGGAGTTATCGTATCAACTTGTGCAGCTACAAACGTGTGTTTGATAGAATAACTATCATAGAAAGGATAAGCTACGCGTTCTGTAGCAAGTCCATTCTTCTTAATTCCTGCTAAAATGGTTAAATCTTGTTCCCCTGATGTGAGAATTGGAATTGTTGTAGGAAATTCGAAAACTCCTATAAATTTCCCTCCTACGTATACCCAAGCATCTGTGATGTTGTGTGAATTTGATCCCTCACTCCCATCTGATTCAACAGTTAAACTTAATGAAGGAATATGAATGTAGGATGGAATAGGTTCTTCCTTGTCACAAGATGATAAAAATGAAACAACAACAAGTAGAACTACCAGTGGTAGAATATTTGTTAAGCGTTGGTTGTGAAATTTCGTTCTAATTGCTCTTTAATTTTATCGGTTACAGATTTCAATTGCAAATATTGTGAAATACCAGCAGTTGGCTCCACTTTTTTTGCAATGCAATTGTAAAACGAATTTATTTCATTTCCGAGCATAGAAATATAACCATCGGAATCTTTGGTTTGAGCATAGGTAGTTTTTACTCCCCATTGTTCCTCACAACCAGCATCATCTCCGGTGTTATTTTGAACCTTAAGCGTTTGATTTACAAAGTCTATGGAGCAATATGTGTTGTTTTGAAAAAACTTGGTATCGTGTTTATTTTTGTTTGCAATTTTACTTGCAGAAAGATTTGCAACACAACCATTATAGAACTCAATTCGCGTATTTACCACGTCTGGATCTTTATAATACACACCTACTGCTGTAGAATATACCGATTTTACATCTGCATTGGCAAGTTTTATACTTACATCAATGTCGTGAAGCATTAGGTCATCAATAACACTTAAATGTGTCGATTTTTTATTAAACTTTACAAATCGGTTGGTGTCAATAATCCGAGGTGTTACATCATACTTTACCAAATCGTGGTAGAAATCATAGAATCGTTGTTTTAACCCTACTTGTATGGTGCTACCCGATTCATAAGCTAAGTGCTCTAGATTTCTTAAATCGCGTCTGCTACATAAACTAGGACTTTCAATGTAAAGATGTTTACCGTTTCTAACAATTTCTGATAGTGATTTGAAATCAGAAGACAAAATATCAAGCACAACTACTGCATCAATTTCCACTAAAAATTCAGGAAATGATGAATACTGATGCATGTCATCTAAAGACAAAGAGTCATAAGAACCTACAATGCCATATGCCTCATTTGAATTGAGTACATTAAATACCTTTTTCGAAAAATTACCTAATCCTAATATTCCTATTCTCAAACCTCTATTTCTGAGACACGAAATAAGGTGTTTATTTAGTTATGCTAAAAACATAGATATTTGCTGCGTATTAAATAGTAAACACTTGCTCACAGACACATACAAATTACAAGGGAAGCGAAAACAACTCGTTCAAGAATTAAAAAATCTAGGAATTACTTCACAAAAAGTGCTATCTGCAATAGAGCAAGTTCCTAGGCATTTTTTCTTTCCAGAAGATTTTATTGACAAGGCATATGACAATATAGCGTTCCCAATTGAGGAAGGTCAAACCATCTCTCAACCATACACCGTTGCTGCACAAACACAATTGCTCGATATTCAAAAAGGCGACAAAGTGCTTGAAATTGGAACTGGTTCCGGATACCAAGCCGCAATCCTAAAAGTGTTAGGTGCTGATGTATATTCAATAGAAACAATAGAGACACTTCATCTTAATGCTAAAGCTCTATTTAAAAAACTTGGACTAAGTATTGCTACTATTTTAGGGGACGGATCAAAAGGATTACCAGAATTGGCTCCATTTGATAAAATAATTTTAACCGCAGCGGCACCCAAACTCGTTGAATCGCTAACAAAGCAACTCAAAATTGGAGGTAAACTTGTCGCTCCTGTAGGAAATTTAGATGTCCAAAAAATGATACTAGTAGAGCGACATGGTGATAATGAGTACAACAAAACGAGCCACGGAAAATTTAATTTTGTTCCACTTACAGGAACACATGGCTGGCCATTATAAAAAATACTTTCTTCTACTCTTCATATTAATAACAACTACATCTCTATATGCTTCAGAATTTTTGAAAATTCAAGCTAAAAAAGGAGATGGAATTACGGTTATTCTAAATCGATATAATCTAGCTGCATTTCCATGTAACGTAGATACATTTCTAAAAATCAATAGCTTAGAGCGAAACGATCAATTGCAATTGGCGAAAACGTATCGTCTGCCAATTTCTGTATACGACTACAACGATAAAAGTATTCGCAGCACAATCGACAATAACGATTATGATTTGGCTGTATACATACAACACTACAATGAGTTGATGCATGAAAATGGGTTGAGAGAGTACGATTATAGGTCAGACAAGCAACTTTGGGTTCCTATTCATGCACTGCACTGCATAAGTTCGGAAGAGATTAAAAAGAGTTCTACTGTAGAAGAAGAGGAAGAGGTTGATGTTAACCTTTCTGATCATAAAGAGCATACGGAACAAGAAGATAAAGAGGCATTGCGTATTGAGACCTTTCCGATTTTTGGGGCTGACTATGAAAAGACACCGATATATACTGAAA
>JABDQY010000181.1 GCA_013042025.1 Bacteroidia bacterium | reverse complement strand
CAGCAATTTCATTTGCTTCCATTAACGGGCTTGGTCTATGAAGAAGCAATGTGTCTAAGTAATCAGTATTTAAATGCCTCAGGGATTTCTCTACACATTGAACAATATACTCCTTTGAATAATTGTAGTGTTTAGTTTTGGTATTGCGGTTTTCATTAACAAGTTGAATACCACATTTAGAAATTAGCTTTGTTTGATCTCGTTTAACCCCACTTTTATTCAATGCCTCTCCAAATTCTGATTCACTTGTGTAATCGCCATAAATATCTGCTAGATCAAAAGTAGAATTTCCATTTTCTGTGCAGAATTGAATCATTTCAGCTTGTTCCTCAATAGAGAGCTTCTTGCCCCAGCTTCCCCAAGACATGCAACCAATTATAATTTTAGATTTATTCGACATTTAAGTTATAAATTAATGATTTGAGTTAATTTCTTCAAATTTGGTAAATGCTGTGAGGATATTCCGACCAGTCTCATCTTTGGTAGCTGCAATATTTATTACGTCAATTTGATTTCTGAATAATTCACACATTTGAGACCACTTACCAATTTCATTTTTCCAATACTTTGAGTCGCTTGTTAAAACAGAACTGAGAAGGTCTCCTTCGTAAAAATCTCCCTCTGCTAAGATGTTTTTATTCAGGGTATCAAGTGCCATAGGGATTAAATATTTCAGCCCAATGTTTTGACCGATCATTATTCTTAAGTCTTCTGAATCAAAATTTGCTAACTGCTTTTTTCGTAATTTATGGCAAGTAGTCACCAAATAGCTTTCGTCTTTAGGTATTTCTCCCCAAGAATGATTTTCTAAACTTTCTAATGATTCAGTTGGCCAGTTGTTTTTCAAAGTGCTAGCTTTTTTTCTTCCTCTTCTTGTTCACGCGACATATCTTCCAAACTTCTGCCCTTAGTTTCTTTTACAAATGACTTAACAAAGAAATATGCAACTAAACCAAAGAGTGCATATACTCCATAAGAAACACCAAGCCCGAGATGATCCAGCATAATTGGGAAAGTCATGGTAATAGCAAAGTTGGATCCCCATTGGGCTATTCCACATACCGCCAGAGCAGCTCCTCTATATTGATTTGGAAACATTTCGCCAAGCATAACCCACATTACAGGGCCCCATGAGGCGGCAAAAAATGCTATGTAACCATTTGCAGCTAGCAAGGCATAGGTGCCATTGTTACCTTCTAAAACAAGATTGTTTGCTCCATCTACAGTTGCCATTCCAAAAAGATAGGCGAGTATTCCTAGCATTATAGCTTGCCCGATTGAACCCACTAGCAACAGTGGTTTCCTACCTACCTTATCAATAAGCATAATTGCCACAATAGTGAAGAAAATATTAACACTCCCGCTAATCACATTTGTAAGTAAAGCATCAGCTTCAGCAAATCCTGCGGCTTGCCAAAGTGTAGCACCATAATAAAATATTACATTAATTCCTGTAAACTGTTGTAGCACGGCAATGCCAATACCAACCCATACCAGTGGATGAATCTTACCAGTATACTTACTGATTAGATCGCTTAGTTTCGGACGACTACCTTCTCTAACCGTTGATTTTATATCTTCAACCTTAATAGTAGCTTTGGTGGAATTGCTAATTTTGGAAAGGATAGTATACGCTTTATCTGATTGGTTTGAAGCAACTAAATACCTAGGTGATTCAGGAATAAAAATCAGCATAATTACAAATAGTGCCGCAGGTAGAATTTCTGCCCAAAACATCCAAGACCAAGTTTGAAATCCCATCCAAAGCTCCTCTTCAGCACCACCTGAAATCCCTGCAAGGGTATAATTGCTCATAAATGCTGTGAACAAACCAATCACAAGCATAAGTTGTTGTAATGTGGCTAGCCGACCTCTGATTTTAGATGGTGCAATTTCACTGATATAAAGTGGGGCTAATATACTTGCAGCACCAACAGCCAGCCCGCCAATTAATCGATAAATAACAAACTCTATTGAACTTTCAGAAATTCCAGAACCCCAAGCACTAATTATAAAGATGAAGGCTGCGGTTAACATCATTGGTTTTCTTCCAAACCTGTCAGCCAATGTCCCAGCAAAAAAGGCACCTACAACACAACCTAGGAGAACTGAGGCAACATTAAATCCTGTTCCTGCCGCATTGGAGTTAAATGAGGATTGTAAGGCGTCAACAGTACCATTGATTACCCCACTATCAAAACCAAACAGAAATCCGCCAATTGCAGCTACAAAAGCTAAAAAGACTACTTTAGGTAGGTTGTAACTCTCGTTGTCTGAAGATTTCATGTTCTTGTCTCTCATTTTTTTGTTTTAATTATCTAAAATATGAGTGTTTGTTTTTTAGCTAAGTTGGACCATTTCTGTTATTTAATTTAATTAATATGATCTCTGATAAAGTACATCAATTCCTGAATGTAGTCGTCAGATTTTAATCTCACTGAACTGTGGTCTCCATCTTGTATGGTGTAAAGCCTAGCGTCTAAACCAACATTTAGAACTTGATCTACAATTGCTTTTGAACCATAAGTTGTAGTTCCCCCTACAGTCTCCTGCATATAGGGAACATCTGTATCTTTTGTTCCGTGAATAGCAAAAAGAGGAACATCAGCTTTAGTAATAGGATTTAGTGTAACGTACATTCCACCTGCTAATGAAATAGTACCCGCAACCTCACTGCTATAACCACTATTTCCTTGAGCTAAACCTTCAATTCCACCCAATTGACTAAAGACAGCTTGTTCTTGTGCGGTCAAATCATCTAAGTCAACATATCCATGAAAAAGTGCTGTAAAAGCACCCGAGCTATAACCGCCAGCAAAGATGCTGTTGGTGTCTATTCCGTAGGTGTTGGCTTCTTTCTTTAAAAATCTTACCGCTGTTCTGCTGTCTTGTTGTGCATAGATGAGCCTAGTTTGTCCTGGCCATTGACTATTTACTCTATATCTTGCTACAGCAACAACAACTCCATATTTTGTAAGGTTTATGGCTAAAGGTTCAAGGTAATCTAAGTTGCTGCCGCTCTCAAAACCACCACCTCCCAATAGGAGTACTGCAGGTCTATCGGTTTTAGTGTCTCCTTCAGGCTGATAAATAATCATCTCATGCTGGTTTTGATCTACTCCATAAGAGATACGGTTTGTTTTCGTGTATGCGGTGAATTGAGGGGTGCAATAACGTTCATCACACGTAACGCTTATCAATTTCTCTTTGAAAATGCTATCAGTATAGGTAGCATTACTAGCAATTAAACTTACACTATAGGTCCCGGTTTTATTATAGGAAACAGTAGGGTTTTGCTCTGATGAAGTGGCAGGTGTTCCGCCTTCAAAAGTCCAAGTCCAAGTGGTTGGGTCGCCTATGGATTGATCTGTAAATGATACTTCATTACCTTCTTTTACCTCTGTAATATCTGATGAAAAAGCAGCATCAATGTTAGTAGATAGTGGTTCTTCATCTTCTTTACATGAAGAAATAACAAACAGAAAGGATAAGATAATAAGGGGTTTATATGGTCTCATACACAAATATAAAAATTTCACTCATTACAACATTCTTATTGATTTCATTAACACTTATGTTGGAAGAATTTGATTTTTAGACTTTTATTCTATCTGAATTGTTTTGGTTTTAATTTTTTACTTGCGTTTATCACGATTTCTAAAATTCTCTTTTGTCTAGTTTCTTTTCTTTTAGCTGAAACTACCCAGTACAATAGAATCTTTTTAGCAGAGTTACTCAGATTGTCAAAGTATTCCAATGAGCCTTTGTAATTTGCAAATTTTTCTAATAAATCTTCAGGAGTTACTAGAGCTTCTACATCATCCAAAAGAGTCCATGAACCATTTTCCTTAGCAACTTTAATGCTGTTGTATCCGCGTTCTTCCATCAATCCTTGTTCGATTAAGGTTTTTACCTTGTCTTTGTTTATTGTCGACCAATTACTTTTTGCTTTTCGTTTGCTGAAATATTGTTTGTATTTCTCATCGTCTATTGTCTTTTTGACGCTGTCAATCCAACCAAAGCAAAGTGCCTCGTCAACAGATTCATTCCAACTTAGGTTATAGCTTGGAGATTTTTTCTTATAAAAAATGAGCCAAACTGCTTCTTTGTTATTATGATTCAATTGGAGCCATTTTCTCCAATCACTCTTACTAACCGGACAAAATTCTTCAACGTCCTTCATACTTTAGTTTGTTTTTTGCTATTAGCTTCTTGTCGCACCAATACCAAACAGCATCAACGCTTCCCGGTTCGTAGGGTGCTAATTTGTCAAATTCCATCCCAACTTTTTCCATTACTCTAATGGAAGCTTTGTTTTCTTTCAATGCAATTGCAATTATCTTTTTTAATTTGAGCTTATTAAATCCATATTCTAAAATAGCATGAGATGCCTCAGTTGCTATGCCCAATCCCCAATATTCTGGGAAGAACCTATATCCAAGATCTATTTCATCAAATTCAGGAAGATAAGCCAATCCAGCCCAACCTACGAATTGCATCTCACTCTTTAAAATTGTAGCCCACCTGGCAAATCCGTACTTGTTATGATCAATAATTCTTGACTTAATTCCTTCTTCCATTTCTTCCATTGATTCAACTAAAGGTTCGCCAGTATACTTTTGCACCAATGGGTTAGAATGCAACTTATACATCTCTTCTTTATAATCCAGAGTGATTTGTTTTATCAATAATCGTTTTGTTTCTATCAATGCTGTCATTTTGTTATTTTTGTATGAGTGGCAACGATTCTTTATGCCACATAATTTTTTACTCCAATTCCCCCTTCAATCGTTGATATTGCTCTTCGGAAAAAAGAATGCGAACAATATCCGTGTATTCAGGTACATACATTATGGAAACCGCTTGACCAATAGTAACATTTCTATACTCATCTTTAGAAAGCAACACTTTACTATGTACTACCTTTTTTAGCTGGTCTTCAAAGGCAACTTCTGCCGAATGCGTTTCACTTCGTTTAGCACGCAATGCAGTTTTGTCTATAATTTTTGCCGTGGTCACAATGCCGTGTGCCTTCAATTGCTTTCCTTCAAATTCAACTTCGTAGCTAATTAAAAAATAGGCAAATGCAAATAGGCTTAATATGGCTAGAATTCCTTTTATCATATCCGTATTGCTACCACCATCCTCTGCATAATCTTGGCTTTCAAACGAAAACAAAAACATTCCAAATACAATGGTAAATGCAATACCACCTATCATTGTTGCAGTCATTAACCAGCTGCTTAAAAAGCTCATGGGCAGTGCCTTGAAAAAGATGAATACGATAAGAAAACATGCAGCAGCCAGTAGTATTGTTCTGGGAGTACTTTTAATTTTACCTAACATAGAAGTAGAACGAAAATACAGAAAGGATTTGCATTCAACTTCACTACCTTTGTAGCCATGAGTCTTTCAGATCAAATTTCAAAACAATTAATAGTGGCTATGAAAGCCAAAGACCAGGGTACACTGCGTGCATTACGTGCAATTAAAGCAGCTTTATTGTTACTCCAAACTCAAGAAGGAGGTAAACCAGTTACAGAAGCAGATGAAATTGCTGCACTAGTAAAAATGGCTAAACAACGAAAAGATTCAATCGCCATTTACAAAGAACAAAACAGAACAGATCTTTCGCAAATTGAAGAAGAAGAACTTGCGGTAATTGAAAAATTCTTACCAGAACAAATGTCTGAAGACGATATTAAAAAAGAAGTGCAATCTATTATAAGCCAAGTAGGTGCTCAAGGTATGAAAGACATGGGCAAAGTAATGGGTATGGCTTCTGGTAAATTAAAAGGAAAAGCAGACGGTAAAGTCATTGCAGATATCGTTAAGGAGTTGTTATCGAACTAGATAAACCACTCCACTGTATACATGTACTTTGTTTTGAAAATCGTATGCCCTAATATGGTATAAATAGTATCCAGGCATTGCATCTTTCCCATCCCAAGCCGGAGAACCCTTACTAGATTCGTATAGCTTTTCTCCCCATCTGCTGTAGATACTCATTTCATAATTCCTTAAACCTAAGCCAACAGGTTTAAACACATCGTTGATATTGTTTCCATCCGGTGAAAATGCATTAGGGATATATAAGTTATAGGCAAATTGTATGTATAAATCTCTAGTAACGCTATCCAGACATCCAAATTGAGAACTCACCCATTGCTGTACTGTATAACTTCCGCTATCCAAGAAGGTATGTTCAAAATCACGACTGATGTATTTGCCCCCATCACTCATTGTATAGACGATAGAATCTGCTCCTCGACTTTCATCAGTTCCTTCAATTGTTGAAGTGAAAATGTCAGCACTTTCTGGGAAAAGTCGGAATCCCGCTTCAGGTAAGGGGTAGATTACTACTGATTTGTTCGTGGAATAAGTACATCCAGGAAGTGTAGTAACTTCCAACGAAACTGAATAGTTCCCTGGATTGGTATAGTTAAAATTGAACGAGTCTAGTGCATTGATTTTATCACCGTTACCCATGTCAAAAATTGCTTGGGTGATTTCTGCACTATTCCCAGTTGTAGTATGATACACCCATTGATCTTCGTTAACACAAATATTCTCAATTTCAAAATCTGGAGATACAATGTTGTTGATATTTACGGAGTCTGAAATGGAATCAACACAACCGAATGCATTAGCTACTTTTAGATTAACACTATACTTGCCTAACGCGGCAAATGTATGATTGAATTGTGTGGTTGAATAAGCGGTTCCATCGCTTAGCAACCAATCGAAACTTACATCGGGAGTGTTGCTTTCAATTACAACAGAGTCGTCTTCACACGGCTTTGTAATTGCGATATGTGCTATAGGAGCTGGACGAACAACAATTGAAAACGTACTATCACTCTCACAACCTCTATTTGTAATTACTTTTTGGTAAAGTGAGAATGTGCCGTCATTTAAGAATTGGTAATCAAAGTTGTTTGAAGAGAAGGTGTCATTTTGCAATATCCATTGGATTTGAGCAATTGAATCTGGCTCATTTGGATTACTTTGAAATGAAATCGTTTTGTTTTCGCAAATTCCAGTTTGAGTATATGATGCCTGATCTACATAATAAATCTCAAAGGTTTTGAATGATGAATCTACACATCCTTGATCTGAAATTACTTTTTGTCCAATAGTGTAGTTCCCAATAGTTGAAGGAATCAATGTAAAGGAATCTAGTCCAGATACAAATCCTGAACCTTGGTCCCAGAGGACTGAAGTAATTGAGCCAATATCGATTGAAGCATTGCTTGAAATGTGAACAGTGTCGCCCAAACAACCATTGTTTGTATTAAAAGCACTTTGAGGCAATGAGTGAACAGTAACTTCAATAAAAGCAGTGTCTGAACAGCCACTCGCATTGTATGCAATAAGGGTGTTGTTATATGTCCCAGTATCCCCAAATAGATGGGTGCAATTTTGAGTGTTGTAAGTAGTCCCATTTCCTATATCCCAGTTATAAATAGTTATGGAATCGCTCGTTCCCGCGAGTTGCACAGAAGTAAATGAAGTACTGTCGTTTAAGCATCTATCACTAGAAGTTATGCTTATCTCAGGTTGATCAAGAATAGCAAAAGTCTGATTAATTTTTGAAGAACATCCTTGATTAGAAACTGAAGTAAGTTCAACGGAAATTGAATCTTTCTGAGGAACTGAATAGATTACTGTATCACCAGTATGCAATTGTCCATCAACATTCCAAGAATTACTTATTGTACCATACAGTATAGTCGATAGTGCGTGTATGGTGTCCTTTAAATTCTCACAATTCGAAGTGAAATCAATAATTGGAATTGGTTCAGGGTACACTTCCAAAGTAGTTGATGTAGTATCCCAACATCCAGAACTATTTTGTACATATAGGTGAATAGGTATTATTCTAGACGAATCTAAATATAGTACGGCATTGTTAAAAGTGGATTCTCCTAAATCGGCAAAATCCCAATGGACACTATCTTGAACTTCACCCAAAAAGTCGCTTTTGTTATATACGAACACATTGTTAAATATACATGTATCCCTAACCTCAATTGCAGCAATTGGAGTTTCTATAACTTTTATATGTATTGAATCGGTAATTGAACATCCTTCATCGTCAGATACATCAACAAAATAAGTTGTGCTTGTTATTGGATAAGCAAATGTTTTAGATTTATTCGTTCTATCTAGGCTGTCTGAAGGATACCATGAATAGGTTTTAATTCGCCCTGTACCTCCAAGAACATTTTCTCCTATCACGATTTGATCTCCAACACAAATTGCAACAGAGTCGGCCATATTCATATCCATTGCAGGGTATAGATTTACTAACATAGTATCCGAGCTGCTGCAATTTGCTCTCGAAGTTGTTAGAACCATTTCATATTGATAGGCAGAGGTAGTAGGATTGGTGCCAAAGAAGGTTGTAGTGCTGGTATCTGATTTTGCAAGTACATTACTATTATTCCATTGATAAGTGTTTGAACTATTTCCAATACTTCCAATAGTTATCGTTTCACCAGGGCAAATGGTTGTGTCATTCCCTGCGTTTAGCAATTGAGGTGCTGGAAGACTCAATGTTGTTGGGCTACAAACGCAATTATTTGGACCGATATAGAGTAATAAGTTACATGTAAACGCTGATGACGTAGAGAAATTGAAGTTACGAGAAATAGAATTGCCAGAAAGGATTTCATCTTGAATACTGTCTATGGCAATCAAAGAGTCAGAAGGTTCTATTATTCCATTACCATTTAAATCATAATAAACGCTACATTCTAGCAAGGAACCACTGTAATGGTTAGCACCAGAATTAGTTATATCATAAGATAGACTTATATCTTCAATGCTTCCATTTGGTGTAGAAACTGCAGAATTGAAATCTAACATATACTGCCCTTTTTCAACTGAATCGGTTACCATTAAACTGCTAGTTGCAACACTTATACTACAATACGTATTTGTTTCAACACAAAGTGCTAGCTGACTGGAAACTGCTTCTACATATACCTGCTTAATCCCACACCCAATTTGTGAATTATCAATACTTGTTTTAATTATAAAAACACAACTATCACCTGGAATTATTCCTTTTGGAATACCCCACTTATAGATGGATAAACCATTTTTTGATATATATCTTGCTCCAGCGATAGGAGAATTATGAGAATTGTCAATGTATGCAGTGTCAACCCATACCCCAGAAGGGAATGTTATCACAATGCTGTCTGTTAAACGAGTTGTATCAGGGCCAAGGTTTAAAAATTTCGCGAAAGTGCTATCAACATAATTGCATACATCAATGTGGTTTAGCTGAAAGTCCAACGCTGAGAAATAGGGTCTTACAACTCCTTTAATATTGATTGGGTCTCCTAATGTAAAAGGAGCATTAACAGCGGTTCCGCATTTTAATCTTCCTCCTGGTCTTAACAAAAATGAGGTAGAACTTGTGAAATCGCAATCCGTTTTCAATTTAAATTTAAACGTCATGGTATAACCCGAAGAACTATTAACCCCATTCATACCGTTGTTTAGTAAAGAAGAATCTTTAGCGGATAATTCCCACCTAAATGTGCTCGATCCTATGTCTGTAGCTGATCCAATAAATATGGAGTCGCTTCTCCCGTCCACATAAAGCCAAGCACTATCGCCTAGTTTCATGCCCGATCTTAGAATTATGTCCAAATAGGTGTCGTAAATTTTTGGACTACCTGTATTTCTTAATAAAATATTGAATTCGTTTTCAGCACATAAATCAACATCTTCTGATATGCCAATTATGTTTGCTTCAAGGCGAGTATTAATAGGTTCAAAGAAGAGGTAGTCTTTAACATTTTCACAATTTGCATCTGAGATAGAGCTTGGATATTCCAGACAGTCGTACCCTAGTTGAAGGTTTATGCTATCTGGATTACATGAATTATATGTTGCCTTTACAATGAGGTCTTTAAAATTAGATTGATTTAAAGTTCCTAGTTGAAAGACATCATTGGTTTTAGTGAGATTGGTGCCAGAAGCAACATCGTATATAGCTACAATCTCTGTATTGTTATTTACTAGGGAGCCTAACCAAGCATTAAGTGCATTAGCTGTGGAACTTGCATTTGTAACTCGCACTTTCCACTCAACAGTATCTTGCACTGCATATACGTATGGATTAGTTATCGTGAGCTGTAAATTAGGTTTTTCGTATGTAATTTGATCACTTGTGGTGGTAGAGAATAATGTGTCAGTTCCAGAACCTAAACCATCCAGTTTATTAAAAACAAACCCGTACTTAATAAGTGATAGACCATTTTCAGCTAAACAATTTGGCGTAAGTGTAGCAGTGAATGTACCATGGAATCCATCGTCACTTGTCAACCAGTTTCCTCCAAGAGTTGAATACAAAGAATCTGTTCGATAACGATATTCTGTTGGAGATGTAAAATAAGGTGAGATTGAAGGGACATTTTGGCTAGCAACCCCTCCTGTGCCTTTTGTTCTATATTGAATAATTCTGGCAGAATTTATATCGAAACCCGGATCTTTCAATACAAAAACTTCTTTCAGCTGTGCCCATTTTCTATATTCAAATGGAAAGATATTTCCTCCTGCATAGTTTGAACAGCACTTGCCTATACTTAAGTAGAAGTTTTGTGAAACATTAAATTGACCACATCCACTCCTGGTTAGATTATTTCTACCATAATTTGTGAAATACCATCCCATTAAACTTACACGGGCAGAGAAGCTGTCACATTGATACTTTTGATAGCTCTGTGGGTTTGCTACAGAACTCAAATAGAAATCATTATCAATTGTTAAGTCAACATTTTGATTACCAATATTTAGATCAACTACATATTGTACTTCAAGTTCAAAACTGTCAGCACTAATGTAAGAAAACCCGCCGTATATGCCGCACCCAGAAGCAACTAGACTACTAACGCTTATATCGAAAGTATATGTCTTTGATATTCCAGCAGTACTTAAACTATAGGGTACATTGTTGCACGATGTCAGTATATTTCCCCCTCTATAGATTTTTAGGTTTGCAGATGCTACAGATAAATACCTTCCATAATCAAGTTTAGATGTTGCTTTTCCATAGTACCAATTCGTAATAGAACCTGCATTGTTAACCCGAGCTTTAAAGGTGGTTAGTAATGTATCTCCATACATTATTCTAGTGGTTTTAATTTTTGAGTAATCTATACTTCCAGTAGCATCCGGAATTCCATCATTGTCATTGTCAGGCAATCCAACACTTATCCTTTTTGCATCAAAGCCAGTAAAATGCAATCCAGAATTACACCCCGAAGAGCAATGGATTCGTACTTGGTCAACGTCACAATAAATGGGTATTGCACAACTTGTTGTACACGTAGTATCGGTAATGTAGGATATGTTTACCTGGTACGTTTTACTCGAATTTGAGCTACTCCCAGAGCAATTTGCTTTAATATTTATTAGAAGTTCACTCCTAGTTAAGGTTACAGTAGGATATCCATTAAAATAGGCTACTACGGTATTTCCTGTTTGGGTAAATCTATTTGGAGTCCAGCTTGAACCATTTGCATGTTCAAATTTTAAATCTGCTGAACTTAGAGAATGGGTCAGAGCAGGAGGTAAAACAAGCTCAACCTGCAATTGACTTTTAGAAGTTGGATACATTAAATATCCATTACTCAATGTATATTCCCATTGCTTCGTTTGGCCATCGGAGATGTCTGAAGGTGTGAATTTCGAGAATATCATACTTTGACGACCCCCTAATGATCCCCAATCACTTCCTGGGGATATCTTGTTTCCACATTGGTTTTCATAAGAGATATTATATCTCCAACGCTGATTGTATAATGTACTCGTATTGCATTGAGTAGGACAGCAAGATTTAGTTTTCCATTTTACAATTATGAATTGATTGGGAGCGATCTTAGGTAACTTAAGAAATACTTGACCTATAGGGTTACTCCCTAAACAAGAATAAATGCCAGTACTTGCAGTTGGGCTAGTTATATACGGTGTAATTGAAGTTCCACTGCCAGTTGTTGTTGTCTGATATGTTATGGAATCGATTAGTATTTGAGATAGGCTGTAAGCATAAAAAGTAGCTCCTGCACTTTGAAAAATGTTCAGGTCAATTGCTCTAGCAGTATCAGTTCCTTTATTAAAGATCCTTAACTGCTGGATATGTTGGTAGGAAGATTCCAAACACTTAGAGCTTGAAGCTGTTGGGGTAATCTCCAAAATTGGATTTTTTGAAGTTATTGTTGTATTTCCTGAGGATTTGGTACTGGAACAAATTTGTGAGTTACATCCCCACTTTGCTTCATAGTTCGCTTTGAGATTGTTACAGGATTGCACCATTATACTGTCTCTAAACACGAATGTTTCATTCAGGTCGAGGAATCCATCATTGTTTCCAACAGATACCAAATGAGCAGAAGCAACAGTAGAAGTTGTTTTAGTTCCTACTTGTGTTATTGTTCCTCCAGTTGTAGCAAGTAATGCTTGCCCATTTTGATAAATACGTTCAAATACAAACCCTTTTAGTTTTCCTGTACCACTATTCTTTACTGTTATTTCTCGAATGTAGATTTCACCAAGGTCAGCAGTTTTAAGCTGATTGGTTATACTCGAAATTTGTAAAGAAGGTTGTTTGATATTTAATGGAGATGAGTTTTTTGTAGCTGTACCTCCGCTATATAAAGTTGTTGTTTTGAGTACCGCAAGCCCACCATTGTTTAAAAATGCACTCATCGCACATTGCGTATTCACTTTTATTTTAAAAGTTGCAGCTTGGGTAATGGAAAGATTGGGAATACTAAATGTAGGTTTGGTTAAATCTGAAATATTCTGTTCAGTGACATTAGTGCTACTTATTGATCCGGAAACATATTCCATTCCGGTGGGCATAACTACCTGTGTTTCAATGCTTGTGACGCTAGAAGCAGAAATGTTACGTACCTCAATTTCAATAAAATCAGAAGTGTTACAAAGATGTACATCTGTAGGATTTGTAATTGTAACTCCTATTTTAACTTGTGCAATACAAGCAATGGAAAACAGAACAAATAAAATACTATGTAAAAAACGCTGTTTCAAACCCAAGTAACTCGTCTTGCGAAGATACGATTTTTGAATGCAACAAATGATTTTCTACGAAGAAAGCATTGCTTGAAGATCTAAAATTGGTGAATAATTCTGAGCATAGAGCTTATCTAAATTTTGCTCAAATTGATTGTTATTTCCTTTCAGCATATAAGAAGTCTTATATACTCCAGGTTTTATTTTGGGCAATGTTAAATCTTGGTTTGTGGAATAACCTACCCAAGATTTCTTACCTAATAATACGCTAAATGCGTTCTTTACCCAAATCTTACTCGGTGGAATGAAGTATAGAATTGGACTAAGCACAATACTGATGACGGCTAATGCAATATCAAATAACCGCTTTTTAGTTCTGAACTCTCGCTTCGACAAATTAAGTTCAATCTGTTCACCAAAATACAAGCCATTTCCATCTTTAGAATGGCTGCCGATAACAAAATCACTGTTAGCCGGCAACGTGTAATAGTTTACCTGTGGTCCAATTTCATTCATCCATTGCATCGTTTGTTCTGACGATATGCAGTCTCCACTAAAGATTATTTCATTTACCCCGTAGATTGAAACTAATTCTTTTAATTGGTTAATTTCACCAAGCCAATTGGGGTCGTTTTGTTTTTCATTGGATACAAAACCCAACTGCTGGTAGCTTTTATTATAGGATTTGAGTAATTCATTTACCTTCTGCCATTGTTTAGCTTCACCAACCAATATGCTTTTTGTATTATTTCGTTGACTGAAGTCTAAGGTTTTGTATTTGGCGAAATGGAAACATGTTCTCCAAAAAAGTAAAACTGCAGCAATTACCAAACTGCCAAAAATGATAATTCCTCTACTGAAATGTAGGTGATTGGGTAAAAGACCGTAAATCATAAAAATAACGACCGTTCCAATGAGGATACTCCGCATCATCTTACTGAAATTGAATGGATTTGAATAACTTCCATTAAACCACATGCTTAAAACCCAAACCAAAGTGTAGTAGGGCAGGTGTATAGTAATCATCTCTTTTGGATAAGATTTGATAAACTTAATATGTTCCTCCCAATATTCTTTAAGATAGAGTAAGCTTCCAAAAACGAGCAGAGTCTCTACCAAGGGCATCCAATATTTGCGAAAAATATTTGCGAAAAGTGCGATACCTGCACGTACATATATAGCCGTGTTAATAAAGAAAGTAAAAAGTCTTTTGTTTCTGCCTGTGTAGTGTTTCTCCGCAAAAATGATCATTGCCTTATAAAACACTTTCACATAATTAGTGCTGAGCTTTTTGGTGCTTTCACCTTTGTAATGAATTATCGAGGTTTCGGCAAAATAATAGTTCTTCCATCCAGCTTGTGTAATCCGAAAACTTAAATCGATATCCTCCCCGTACATAAAGAATGTTTCATCCA
>JABDQY010000179.1 GCA_013042025.1 Bacteroidia bacterium | reverse complement strand
GCCAATGGACGAGCAAGTCTAATACTCGATACCTTTGATGAATCACCTAATTGCAGTGTGCTTTGTAAGCGGCCACTAAAAACGCTATTTGTACCTTTAATCGTAGCATCTATTCGTATCCATTTTCTTTGCGAACTAATTCTCTTATTGCTCCATGCTTGAATTGTTGCTGAAACAATTTTACAAGTTGAATCATTGGTGCAAGAAAGTTGACTATCGTTTCCTTTAGCTATTACAGTTGATTTATACCCTTTTTCATTATTTAAATACTCGTCAGTATCCAGCAAACTCATTTTAATCGGGTTTGGGTCTCTATCGAGTAGAATTTTACCATAATACTTTCGATTCATATCATTGTAATGAAGAACTGTGCTATTGTATTGGTCTATTTGAACCAAATTCAAAAACACTAGAAAGATTCCAATAGGGAAGAGGGCTAACCCCCATTTATGGTTTAGTATTCGTTCAATTATTGCAGTAAATCCTAAAGCAAAAACAGGATAACTTTGGGTCAAAGCTCTTGTTGAATACGTAGCACCATATCTCCAATCAAACCATGCTATAACAACCCAGATGTTTAAAAGAGAGAAGACAATTACTGATTTTCTAAATGGGAATTTCTTGATGTAGAAAAAACCAATGATGAATAAGATAACTACAGGAGTATAGATAAACCAGCCTTTTTCCCATCCAAAAAGAACCCTGAAAAAAGGATTAAGGAACACCCACTTACTTCCTACATTAAAGACAAATGTATCCGCAGTAAGTTTCCAATAAATGAGTTGGGGAAGGATTCCTATGAATCCAAAAACTGCTATATAAATCAAGTGACTTTGATGTGATTTAACCAATTGCCATTTTTTTGAACTCGCTTCTTTATTTTGAGTATTCCAAAGCAATGGAATGAGGAACATAATGGCTTCTGTTGGTCTACAAATGGTTGCTATTCCAATTACCAATCCTGTTAAGGAGGCCCAAAGTACAGATGGTTTTATATGCCATTTTATGGTGGTATAAATTACCATTACGTATAAAAAGAAGATATACGAATGGCTCATTATACTGTCAATTGAGATGTATTGAATCAGATTGGTGGCTAACACCAACAAAACAAGGCTGACAGCAGTTGCTAAATCAGAAAAGTAACGTAGTAAAATGCCTCTTAACAGAAATAGCCCTAAAATGCAGTAAAGTATAGCACCGAAAGCTAAGGAATATTGATAGGGTGGCGAAAATCCATCTGCTTTATAATCTGAGCTTAGTGCAATTGCATGTCCAACTAAGAAAGATGGAAGTTGCATTACGGCTACACCACCTAGATACTTAAATACATAGTTTCCATTATCAGTTTTTTGGGCTTGATAGAGTACTCCACCCGAAACATCGTACGTACTGTCTATTTCAGGAAACCAATTGAGTTCCGTTGCATCATTGTAAATAATGGCTGCAGGCAAATACAAGTAGTATCCAAGAGCGTCCCATGTAGCAACATTAAGCTTCCTGCCATCACTAAGATCTGTGTACGCAACGCGATGTTGAATTAAAACTAAACTAACAAGAATGCATGCAACAAATGAGAATATGTTTTTCATTATTCAATTCAAATGTAGATATAAAGGTTTAAAGTGAATAATTGAAAGAAGGAGAGCTAAGCACTCAAAGCAACATTAAATGCTGGTGAACTATTTTCTTGCATAGAATCAACAAAATGGAACATATCGTCTGTTGTTTCAATTTCATCAGTATTCAACTTTCCGATTGTTTTTGAATCAAAGGAAACAGAGAAGTCTGTTTGAGCTTTTGTTGAACTTAGAATAGAATTGTTTGTGTTTATAGTATTTACAATTACTTGTTTTAGAGGCAAGTACGCAAAAACTTCTCGTGCAATTTTTAATGAAGAACTATAAACATGATTTTGATAAAGCTCTTGCATTTTTGACGTTGTTAGCATTCTTTTATACACTTTGCCACTCTCAGATTGTATGAGTTCGTATTTTGGGATAATTTTCTCTGTGCAAACGTGTAATTCTATTTCTAAGGCATTTTCACTAAAACTATAAATTATGTCATCCCCATATTCCTGAATAATGTCGAATGGTTTAAAGTATTGCAATGCGTTGTTGTACGAAACTGTTTTGTTTTTTTGAATTCCATTGGCTATATCTTGTAAAACCTCCCAATTTCTAAGATCATCTAGAAATCGGCCGTATCTTAAATCGTTCTCTTCACGATCTTTGATTTTCGCTAAGTCGATATTTCTCTTTAGTCTATTAATTTTCTTTTGAATAGATCTGGAAAATTTATCAAGTACAGATGGGGTGTAGTTTTGTAGTTGAAATTGTGCTTCGAACTCATGTGTTCGTGTTTTACGTGGTTCTCTGGGCTTTCGACTTCTTTGAATTCGATCCCAATCGACAGATTCAATACAGTTTTTATGTACCGATTGAATATTTGTTACATAACTTTTCCAAGCAGCTAATGCTTCATGTGGATTTTTTATTTGTTTGAGCTCCTGCAATTTGTTATACTGTTTTACGCATTCTTGAGCCCTTTTTTGAAGCTCACGTTCTTTGCTATAAACAGCTGCACCATAAGAATTAATAACACGTTGTGATGTAGTCATAGTATCTTCAGTTTTTTTTAACACATTTTAGAGAATCGGGGGACTCATGAAACAAGAAATTTGCGTTTCGTGATATGTTAAATATGATTTGGATTCCCAAAATTAGAAAAACTCTCTGGCTTAATTGTATCTAATAGGTGATTTGGCCTCAAATAGAGGTTGTTTTTATCAACCTTTTGATGGAATTCGTAGGAAATACTGTACGGTTTTTGGCTTAAATATATTAATCTAAACCATCTAACCAATGAAGGTGGTAGTCTTTAATCTCGTACTTCAATGCTGCTTTTGTGACACGCAGAGGTTTAAATGTGTCAATCATTACTGCTAGTTCTTCCGTACCTTTTTTACCAATGCTTTTTTCTGCAGCACCAGGAGTTGGTCCGTGTGGTATTCCACCTGGATGAAGACTCATTTGCCCTTTGTCTACATGCGTCTTACTCATAAATTGACCATCTACGTAATACATAACTTCATCGCTATCGATGTTACTGTGGAAATATGGAGCAGGGATACTATCAGGGTGATAGTCGTATAAACGAGGAACAAAACTGCAAATCACAAAATTATGACCCTCGAAAGTTTGGTGAATAGGAGGTGGCATATGAATTCTTCCTGTGATTGGCTCATAGTCGTGAATACTAAATGCAAAGGGATAATGACAACCATCCCATCCAATTAAACAGAATGGATGGTATTTATACGTATAAGGATAGATTTTATCCTCTTTCTTTATTTGAATTAAAAATTCACCTTCTTCAATAACCGTTTCAAGATTTTGAGGTTGTTTGATATCTCTTTCACAAAACGGAGAATGTTCCAATAATTGATCAAATCCACCAGTATATCTTTTAGGATATTTAACAGGACTATGACTCTCTGTAATTAATATTTTATTGTCTTCCGAATCAAAATGCAATTGATACACCGTTCCTCTCGGAATAACTAAATAGTCACCATATGCAAATCGTATTTGTCCGTAGTTGCTTTTAAAGTTGCCACTTCCCTTATGGATAAACAATACTTCATCACTATCTCCATTTTTGTAAAAATAATCGGTCATGCTCTTTCTAGGACATGCCATCGCTATTTGCAAATCGCTATTGGTAAGGAGAACAACCCTACTTTCTAAAAAATCATCTTTAGCTTCAACCTCAAAATTTTGGAAGCTTCGATGCAACATTTCCATATCTTCCACTATTTCTGGCTTGACATTTCTTGGTTTTCCTACCTTCATAATGGCAGTTGGAGGGTAGTGATGGTATAAAAGTGAGTATATATTTGAGAAACCTTCGGTTGAGAACAATTCCTCTTTGTAAAGTTCACCATCCTGTCTTCTAAACTGAGTATGGCGTTTTGGTGGAATGACTCCAAGCTTATGATAATGCGGCATAGGTTTTTTCTAGTCAACAAATTTATTAATAAAGCTGAATTTGAAGCCTTTTTTGCCCTTCCTGTGCTTTGTATCTAGAATAAATTTAGAATTGGTAGATTTTTATTGACAAATGATTGAGGTTTAACGCTTTAATTTATGAAATTTGCCACTCTTGAAAAAATATGCAGTATACAGCTTGATTGGATTTGCTCTTCTACAACTTTCTATAGTTGGGTGTAATCCAGGTGATAATCAATTTGAAAGTCTTGCAAAGGACAGTACGCTAAGTGCTGAAACACGTGAATGGACCAAAAAAATCGATGAATATCCTAATAATGCAGAATATTATGCCTTAAGAGCCGAGGTTTTTAGCAATGAGCGAAGACACAAATATGCAATTGCAGACTACGATAGAGCCATTGTTTTAAATCCTCAAGAAGTTTCATATTATTATTTAAAGGCTGATGCATTATTCGCTGATGATCAAACAACCAGTGCTTTAGAAGCTTATGAAGAAGCAGAAGACATTAATCCTTCTGACCAAACTGCGGTCTTTAAACATGCTCAATTCTTATACTTTGTTCGTCAATTTGATAAAAGTAAGAACATATTTGGGAAGCTTCTTCAAATAAACCCTTCACACGCTCAAGGAAACTTTTTTTATGGTATGGTTCAAAAGGAAAGTGGAGACACAGCTATGGCTATAAACTACTTTCAAAAGACTATAGCCTTATTGGGTTCAGATTATAATAGTAGCATGCAATTGGCGAATCTTTATGCCATTCAGAAGAATGATACCTTGGCTTTGCAGTATTATACCAATGCCATTAATATCGACCCAAACAGTGATGAAGCCTATTACTCTCGCGGTTTGTTTTATCAAAAACAAGGTGATAATAAAGCAGCTTTAGAGGACTATCAAAAGACAATTGATATAAATTCAAAGCATTATTATGCTTATTACAATGCAGGTAATATTCTTGCTGAAGAAGGGAGTCTTGAACGTGCTTTAGAGCATTTTGATATTTGCATTGGAATTGATCCTGAATTTGCAAAAGGGTACAATCGCATAGGTCAATGCTATGAACTCTTGGGAAAGAAAGAATTGGCTCAAAGAAATTATGAAAGATGTTTGGAAATAGACCCTAATTTTGCACTCGCAAAAGAAGGATTGAATAGAATTTTAAAAGATTAAATCAAATACATTGAATATTAAAATTACATTACCAGATGGTTCCATTCGTGAGGTACCACAAGGAAGTACAGCTTTGGACATAGCAACTAGCATATCTGAAGGATTAGCAAGAGTTGTTGTAAGTGCAAAGGTAAATGATGAAGTATGGGACTTAGTACGACCAATAAACCAGGATAGTACGCTTAGCTTACTAAAATTTGATGATGAAGATGGTAAGAAAACATTTTGGCACAGCAGTGCTCACCTTCTTGCTGAAGCTTTAGAGGCTTTATATCCAGGAATAAAGCTTGGAATAGGACCTCCAATTGATAATGGTTTTTATTACGATATAGACTTCGGTGATCATAGCTTCTCGTCTACTGAATTCAATAAGGTTGAGCAGAAGATGAAAGAGCTAGCAAGCCAAAAAAATGATTATATCCGAACTGAGGTATCTAAGGCTGATGCAATAGCGTACTTCACCGAGAAAGAAGATCCGTATAAATTAGAATTAATTGAAGGGCTTAACGATGGTGAAATTACATTTTACAAACAAGGAGAATTCACTGATTTATGTAGAGGTCCGCATATTCCAAATACATCAAGTATCAAAGCTATTAAGTTGCTTAAAGTTGCTGCAGCATATTGGAGAGGAGATGAGAATAACAAGTCATTAACACGTATTTATGGTGTTTCGTTTCCGAAAGCAAAAATGCTTACTGAGCATTTGAATTTATTAGAAGAAGCTAAAAAAAGAGATCATAGAAGACTAGGAAAAGAGCTTGAATTATTTACTTTCAGTGAAAAAGTAGGAGCAGGCCTTCCTTTGTGGTTACCTAAAGGAACTGCTATTAGGGAGCGTTTAGAGACGTTCATGAGAAAGGCTCAAATAGAACGAGGGTATCAGCAAGTGATAACTCCACATATTGGTAAAAAAGAGTTGTATGTTACTTCGGGTCATTACGATAAATATGGAGAAGATTCATTTCAACCTATAAAAACACCAAATGAGGATGAAGAGTTTTTGCTTAAACCAATGAACTGTCCTCACCATTGTGAAGTTTTTAAGTTTAAACCAAAATCGTATAAAGAACTTCCTTTAAGGTTAGCTGAGTTTGGTACGGTATATCGATATGAGCAAAGTGGTGAGTTGAATGGATTGACAAGAGTTCGTGGGTTCACGCAAGATGATGCTCATATTTTCTGTACTCCAGATCAATTGAAAGCAGAATTTGTAGATGTGATTGACTTGGTAATGCATGTATTTAGCAAACTTGGTTTCGATAAGTTTACAGCTCAAATATCATTGCGAGATCCTGACAAGAAAGAAAAATATATTGGTTCTGACGAGAATTGGGAAAAGGCTGAACGTGCAATTGTTGAAGCAACTTCAGAACGTGACTTAGAAACAGTTACAGAATATGGTGAAGCTGCATTCTATGGTCCAAAACTTGACTTCATGGTAAAGGATGCTCTTGGAAGGTCTTGGCAATTGGGAACTATTCAAGTAGATTATAACCTGCCAGAACGTTTTGATTTAGATTACATAGGTTCTGATAATCAGAAGCATAGACCAGTTATGATCCATAGAGCTCCTTTTGGAAGTATGGAGCGATTTATTGGTATTTTAATTGAACATACTGGAGGTAATTTTCCCTTATGGTTGAGTCCTGAGCAAGTGGCTGTTTTACCAATTAGTGAAAAGTACCACGATTACTCAGATAAAGTTTTAAAATTCCTGAATAATTACGATATTCGCGG
This sequence comes from Bacteroidia bacterium, assembly GCA_013042025.1. Taxonomy (GTDB): domain Bacteria; phylum Bacteroidota; class Bacteroidia; order NS11-12g; family UBA9320; genus UBA9320. The sequence continues at coordinate 8,866 of JABDQY010000179.1, read as the reverse complement.
CCTTGTAGACGAAAGGGCTGAGAAGATTGGTCGTAAAATTCGTGATGCTGAGGTTTCTAAAATTCCTGTAATGTTAATTGTAGGAGAGCAAGAGGCTGAGAATGACGAGGTTTCGGTTAGGATTCATGGTAAAGGAGATGTTGGGAAATTTAGTTTACAGGATTTTGTTTCGTATTTCGAAACATTGTTAAAAGAAGAATAATATTTGAAAAGAAAGAAAAGACCATTTAGGGGTCGTGTTAGAGACCCCCACAAAATCAATCAGTACATTGTTGCAGATCCTATTCGTTTGGTAGGAGATAATGTAGAGCAAGGTATAATTGATTTAGACTCAGCGTTAGCAATAGCGAAAGAGTTAGAATTAGATTTAGTAGAAATATCGCCTAAGGCTAAGCCACCCGTTTGTAAGGTTGTGGATTACAGAAAGTTCTTATACGAGCAAAAGAAAAAAGCCAAAGAATTGAAAGCTACCCAAGCTAAGGTAGACATTAAAGAAATTCGATTTGGTCCAAATACAGATGAGCATGATGTTAATTTTAAATTAAAGCATGCTGAAAAGTTCTTAGCTGATGGACATAAAGTGAGAGCTTATGTGTTCTTTAGAGGAAGAACAATTGTATTTAAAGAAAGGGGAGAGTTATTGTTATTACAGTTTGCTGAAAAGTTAGCTGAAGTTGCAAAGCTTGAACAACTTCCAAAAATGGAAGGTAAAAAAATGATTATAGTTTTAGCACCAAAATAAATTAATAGAGAAAAAGATGCCGAAAATGAAAACCAATTCCAGTGCAAAGAAGAGATTCAGAGTTACTGGTTCAGGTAAAATTAAAAGAAAGCACGCATACAAGCGTCACATCTTAACAAAGAAAACCAAGAAGCAAAAACTAGCTCTTACTCACGATGGTTTGGTTCACAAAGCAGACACGAGTAACGTTAAGTTCATGTTGCGTATTGGAAAGTAAATTTGACTAAAAGTCATAGAGTTTAATTATTCAGGCCAGAAAAAAGTAAAAAAGATTCAAGAAATTGAACGCCTAGTTTAAAAAGAAAAAAAATGCCAAGATCAGTTAATGCAGTAGCCTCAAGAAGGCGAAGAAAGAAAATGATGAAACACGCCAAAGGATACTTTGGTAGAAGAAAAAATGTATGGACAGTAGCTAAAAATGCCGTTGAAAAAGGATGGCAATACGCATACAGAGATAGAAAAAACAAAAAAAGAAATTTCCGTAGATTATGGATTACCAGAATTAATGCTGGAGCTAGATTGAACGGAATGAGCTATTCTCAATTTATGGGAGGAGTTCACGCTAAAGGAATTGAGCTTAACAGAAAAGTGTTAGCTGATTTAGCAATGAACCACCCAGAAGCCTTTGCAGAAATTGTAAAGAAAGTAAAGTAATTATTTAACGCTAGAATATAATTAGAAGTCTCGCCTAACGGCGGGACTTTTTTTATGCAAAATTATCTACTGCAACTTACCCTTTATTGCATCTACCGCATCCATTCTTGCGATTTTACGTGCAGGTAGATAACTCACAATAGTAGCTGAAATTACTACTGCTATAACAGTACCTATGATGAGTTTGAACCCATAAATAGGATACATGATTTCAGAAATCGAAATACCGAAATCATCCATGTTTTCTACTGGGTAGGGTATTCCATTTCTAGCGAAATAATTGAGCACTGGTATCCCCCAAATACATCCAACTAGCATTGCAAATATGCTGTACATTAATCCCTCAACCGTAAAGAGCTTTATTACTTGTAATTTGGTCATCCCTAGAGCCATATAGGTTCCAATTTCCTTTTGCCTTCTGAATATGGAAAGTACTTGCGTATCAAAAATTGCAAGCAACGCAATCAGCATTAATAGGATGTATAAGATAGATCCACTTATTCTTTCAGTAGCAATAATATTATCCAAGGTGATTAAGAGTTCATCTTGGTCTTTATAAATCCATTGATCAGTTTGTGTGTTTACATATTGGTCATTTGCAATTAGAAATGAAGCCTCGTTTTGTAACCCGGTTAGATCCCATAGTTTTTTTATCGAAATATAGATTTGCCCTCCATCAACTGTAGGTACAGTGGTCTTAAAAACATCTGCAACAACGGCATTTGCAGCATCGAATGTTCCATTCTTATCTTTCCATTGTAGTAGAACAATATCTCCTTTGTTTAGACCAGAAGATCGGGCCATGTTCTGACCAATTAGTATAGGAACCTCACTGCAAGCTGTATCAAGTTTCGAGGTAGGTAGTTTCAACGCATTTTGTAACGGGTTTATTCCTTTTAAAGCCACAGTCATCATCCTCCCATCAGGATATATAGATGCTTGTCTTACAAGTACAGGGCTTAAGTTTTTATCTTCGATTTGTGATATGTTACCATGCCCATCTAATATTGTAAAAGGATCGAATGCATCAAAGTCTTTGTGCACCAGATGGCCATTCCCTGTTTCCCATTCTATAGTATCTCTTCGAGCCTGTTTATTCCATCCATCTATTAAACCATTGTAAAATACAATTACAACGAAGGAAAATGAGAGCACACTAACATTGAGCCAAGTTCGTAATCCTGCCCCCATTAGATTTCTATAGGCGAGTTTAAATGCTTGTTTCATGGTAAACGGTTCTCCGTTCTTTGTTTACTTTTTAAGCGATGCTTTGGTAAAGATATGAGCAGGTATTTTCGGGTTAAATTCAATTGTAACTATTTCAAAATCGGTCCCTTTCCCTTGTTTAAGCATGTCCTTGTAATTCATTCTTTTTGGATACCATCGGCCACTTATTTTTTCTATATTACTAAGACTCACACGTTTCAATATCTTGCCACTCTTTGCCATCATATCTTGTCTTAGCGGTACAAATTTCTCTTTATCAACCCAAATTTTCTGTTTTTCATATGTTGCATCTGTTACCTTAGCAATTAAATCAATAACCCAAGTTTTTCTTCCATCTAGCACTTCGCTACCGGAAACAACAGCAGTGTAAATTTCTGTTAGTTTTCGTTCATCCATCATGTCTTCATAAGACAAGTCAGAACCCATCACAGATTGTTTTAACATGTGACCTGATATCTGAATTGTACGATCAGAACTTGGTGAGTAAATCCATAGTTTATCATCAAGCTTCAGCATTTTAGTCCCTTTTTCTCTTTCTGGAGATAAGTATTCTGTAAAGGATTTCTTGCTCCCTTCGCCATAACTTTTGGCAGTGATTGTTCTATCATTTCTTCGTCCATATATCGTCATTTTAGATGTAGTGATATTGGAGTTTGAAATCATGTTAGCATCAATTTTTTTTATGATTGCATTTGCATCTGGGTCTTGCGAAGTTGCAAAACTCAATGCGAAGAAAGCTACGAGTAGGATTGTTAAATATTTCATGTGTTAAACTTCTAATTCTTTAAATAATGTTGCGGTTTCGCGTTTATAAATGCCAATTCCCGAAAGTGCTGTGCCCAAAACCATGGCAAAAACACCAGGAATAAATCCGATATAAAATAGATCTGGAGTAACCTTCGCTCGAATAACATTAGGCATAAGCATGTTGCTTTGTGGTGCAAACTCACTTATGTCAAATCCATATACCTGCAAAGCATAAGCAGCAGCAAGACCTAGTATAGAACCCAATATTGATCCTAGGATTCCAATTAAAACTGCTTCAGAAATCATCATTCGATAGATATGCCCTTTTGATTCACCTAAAGCCAAGCGAATTCCATACTCTTGATATCTTCTTAATCCACCTAGTAATCCTGTATTCCAGAGTACGATGCTCATTGCAAATACAAAAATTGCAACAAACATACCAGACATAACATCTGCATAGTCCAATAAGGAAGCAAGACCATTCTGCTGTTTAAGAGATTGCATAATAGGAGCGAACTCGTCATCAGAGTCAATGTATTTAGCGTTAAAGGTTTCAGCGATTTGAGTTGCATCGTTATTATCATAAACGTCATTAGGGAAATAGCCCAATATTTCTCCAGCTCCATCTTCCATGTCCAACATATTCTGTGCATCCGTAATGTCTATGATAATAGCACCTTTGTCCATTGCAGCAGAACCAAATCGAACCGTACCAGCTACTTTGAAGTTTTGAAATGCCATACTACCATTCATGGTAGATCCTACAAAAGTTACATCATCTCCAACACTTGCATTTATTTTTTGTGAGAAGTCCTCACTAATCAAGGCCTCGCCTGGTCGAATAGGAATTGTACCATTTACAATAGCTGGAGCGAGATTCATTCTTCCTATCTCGTTGCTATGTTTTGAAAATAAATCAATAGCTAATCCTGCAGCTGGACCTTGACCTTGTGTCAACCCATTTTCATCTGGTGCGTCTACCAATCCTCCAAATCGAATTCGCTTCTCCCAACTGATTTCAGGAAAGTCTTTTTCTAAATCAGCAATGAGTTCTGAAACTTCAAGCAAAGCCAAATCATTTGGCAACTGGTCTTTGTTTTTTAGATAAGGTTGTGTCATTACCTTAATATGTCCAGTTTCAAAACGGGCATTTAAGTCGATCATATCACCCATAGCCCCACGCATATATCCACTCAGAAATACAGTTAGCGTAACTCCAATAGCAGTAATGATTATGGGAAGTATACTTCTGCTCTTATCTCTAATTATTCCTTTTAATAAAAATTTAATCATTGTAGTTTTCCTTTAATTGCATCCACAGGGTTCATTTTTGATATTTTTCTAGCAGGTAAATAGCTGACAATTGTTGCCGAGACTACCACTAACAGCAATGTACCAGCAATTAAACCAAGACTAAAAACAGGATACATGGTGTCCGAAATTGGAACACCGAAGTCTTGCACTTGTTCCACTGGATAAGGTATTCCGTTTTTGGCTAGAAACCATAGCAATGGAATTCCATAAATTGATCCAAGAATCACTGCTAATACGCTATACATGAAACCTTCAACCGTAAAAAGCCGAATGACTTCACCTCTGGTCATTCCCAAAGCTATATAAGTCCCTATTTCTTTTTGCCTCCTGAATATAGACAATACTTGAGTATCAAAGATCGCAAGCAGAGCTATCGCCATTAATAGCAAGTACATAATAGTTCCACTGGCTTTTTTTGTTTCAATCATTGCATCCAAAGTTTCAAGTAAACTACTTTGGCTATTAAATTCCCAGTCTTGTATTTCTTTATGTTCGTAACCTTCTCCTACGATGAAATATGATGCATGATTCTCTAAACCAGTGAGTTCCCAAAGTTTTTCAATAGGAATATATATCTGACCTGCATCAATTGTTGGTACTGTAGATTCAAATATTCCAACTATTGTGATGTTAGTTGCGTCAAAGGTTCCTTCACTATCTCTCCATCGGATAAGCACTTCGTCACCTTCTTTTAAGCCCGATTTGTTGGACATATTTTTTCCAATTAGGGCTGGAATGTTTGCATCAGTATTTAGCAACAAGCCCGTTGGTAATTGGGTAATTGATTGATTCGTCGAAACTCCTTTAAGCAAGGTTGAAATGGATCTTCCTTCAGGATAAATGGTTGATTGTTGAACCAATACTGGTGAGACATTTCCCTTTATAGTATTGATATTCCCATGACCATCCAAGATTGTAAATGGGTCTAGCGGGTCATAGTCTTTGTGTATTATTTGACCTTGACCAATCTCCCAGGCAATGCTATCTCGTTTTGCTTGCTTATTCCAACCATCTATTAATCCGTTGTAGAAAAGAATTAAAACAAACGTAAAGGATAGAACCCCAACATTAAGCCATGTACGAAGTCCAGCACCTACTAGGTTTCTATATGCTAATCGTAACGCTTGATTCATTTTGAACTCGATTTACTATTTATTATTTCATCTTTCTCAACACTTCCATCTCTTAAGTGAATAATACGGTCCATATATTTCATAACTTTCTCATCGTGTGTTGAGAATAAGAAAGTAGTATCCAATTCTTTATTTAAGCTCTTCATTGTTTGAAGTATAGCATGTGCATTTTCTGCATCCAAGTTAGCTGTTGGCTCATCTGCAAGTAAGATTTGAGGTTTCTTTACCATTGCTCGAGCAATTGCTACACGTTGACCTTCACCACCAGATAGCTTTGCTGGCTTTTTATTTGCCATGTCGGCTATTCCCACCCAATCCAATGCATCCATTACGGCTTTCTTTCGCTCTTCTGCAGAATGATTTTGAAGCAATAGAGCAAACTCTACATTTTCATATACTGTATAAACAGGAAGCAGATTATACACTTGGAAAATGAAACCAATATGGTGATTTCTTAACAAAGCAGATTCTTTATGACTAAGTTCGGAAATGGACTTTCCCATAACTGTTGCTGTACCCTCAGTTGGGCTATCTAAAGATCCTATTATGTTTAGTAGAGTGGTTTTACCGGATCCACTTGGACCAACTAAGCCTGCAAATTCTCCTTTGTCAAAGTTCAAATTAATGTCTTTTAACGCGGTAAACTCACCATCACCTACTTTGAATCTTTTGACGACATTTTCTAAGGTTATTATTTTTTCTGTGTTCATATTTCTAATGGTTATATACAAACATCACGCGGATACCAGGTCCGCTAAATGAGTTTGTAAAATCGTTTTGTGTTATTCCTTGTTGTGTTTCTGGATTATAAAATGCCATGACATATCCGGTAACTGTTCTAAATGAATGTTGATAATTCAGAAAAAAGGCAAAATTATCACCTGCCCAATCATAGTATACAACACTTAATAGATTATCAAACAATCCCAATGGGTAGTTCAATGTGGAAGCGGTTACGTTCCCTGTATTTTTAAAGTTAAAATCCGTCTCGTTATAGGTGAGAATAAGGTGTTCAGCAATTACATTTAATCCATTTCCAATGCCAAATGTGTAGTCAATTCCTACGTTTGCAAGTGATTGATTGGTTAAAATCCCAATGTTTTCATCTTTAAAACTATGAGAAAGTTCGGTCCAGAATCCAACCACGTTATCCCACCTACCATCAAACGCAATTTTGTTTTCTGAAATACTTGAATAATCAGAGTTCATCAAAAATTCAGAAGCATCCGCTTTACGATTGTGATAGGAGAGAGCTATTTCTCCTTTTGGGGTTGATTTCTGTATACGTCCACCAAATTCTGGAGCATTTTGATTAGAAGGAAGTGCATCAAAGCCACGTTGGTTTTCATTGCCATAGAGCCCCCAAACCCATATATTGGTGTTGTTTAGGAAGTAGTACTTTCCTAATAAGCCATATACACCGTTAGTAAGCTGAAGTGGGTCTCTAGGGTCAATTTCATTAAACCATTGTAACGGGCGAAGTAAAGTTGCTGAACCAAAATCAATTTTTTGTAGTCCAGCTCTTAATTCAAATTGTGAACCTGAATACCTCGCCCACATTCTGTAAGGAGAGATCTTGCTCGTATGCGTAAAGGTGTCAAATGGTAAACTAGATAGGGATCCTGAGATATTGGAAGATAGCTCAATATCAAATAATCGATTGGAATCTAGTTGAATCTCGTAATTAAGTTCTGGGATATATCTACCTGCTACTAATAAGTCTAGACTATTATCTGGGTTATAACTTGCTACTGTAGAAACCTGACCGTCAAACTCAAATTTTTGTTGTGCGGCTGCCTCAAAAGAGACCAGCATTATTAGGCAATATAGAATCAGTTCACTTCTCATTTTGGGTTTGAAAGAATTCCATAAAAGAACATATTAGTAAGTTCAACACTTAACTCTTCAACATTATCAAATAGGTTAAGGAATGTTTCGTCAATCATTTTTTCTTGCATTTTTTCTAGGTAATGCATAACAAAGTCAATTTTAATATTTTTACGAATGTGACCTTCTTGTTGACTCCTAATTAGGAATTTTTTGAAGAATGCTCTTCCTTTTTCCCCAAAGTCATGCATTAGCTTAACTAGCTCTTGGTCCTTTGCTGTGTATAAATCAGATACAAACTCCTTGCTATATCTCTTTGCTGAATTCCGCTTATACTTCAACGATTGCTGAATGATATCTGTGAATGGAATGTCTTGATCAAATAGCTTTTTCTGTTTTGCAAAGTTTTGTTCAAAGTCCTCTACTAAAATGTGCTTTACGAGTTGTTCTTTGTTTTTAAAAAGACGATAGAAAGTCATTTTGCTTATCCTAGCTTCTTTGCACAACTCTTCAACACTAACCTTTCGAATTCCATATTTATGAAAGAGCTTGTTAGCTGCTTTAGTTAAGACAAAATAACTCTTTGTTTTCTTTTCGATTTCTACCACTATATGTTACTTACAATAGGGCAAAGTTACGAAAAGTGTTACATTAATCTATAAAAGTAACATTATTTCTTATTTTCATCTTGTCTCACATTGGTATAATGGTCGTATACCGCGTTAATGAAACTGAGGATTATTCCAATTCCAATTAAGATATAGAAAATAGTGAATAGTTTGCCTTCAGGTGTTTGTGGGCTAAAATCACCGTAACCAATTGTAGAAAGAGTAATGACAGAAAAGTAAACAGAATCAATCCAATCCCAACCTTCCAAAAAATGATATGTTACCGTTCCAAAACCAAGTACAATTGCTGTTGTTAGCAAAAGGTTTCGATACTCCTTATCTTTAATAAATGATATTACCGTTCGTATATAAAACATAGTTACTTTTTATTTTAATGCATTCTGTCACCTCTAATTTCTAACGTTTGTACCATCTCAGCTTCAAATCTTACAAACTCATCCCAACGTTTCTGAACATAATCCTCTGGGGCATAGTTTTTTGCCAAGCTTAGAAACGTTTTGTAATGTCCTGCTTCGCTTACCATAAACTCGTGGTAGAACTTTTGCAGGTATTCATCTTCAATGTGCAGACTGAGCAATCTAAATCGCTCA
>JABDQY010000166.1 GCA_013042025.1 Bacteroidia bacterium | reverse complement strand
GCTTCAGACTCGAATGCTTCTTTTGCAAACAGCACAAAGGTGCAGTCAGGACTTAAAAATGGAACAAATAATTCATCACTTTGGGTTTCTGTTGTTTCGGATGATACGCTTGCAAATGATGGAGGAATTATGGAAGTAGATGCAATAGAAACTTCTAAAGGAATGAGTATGGATGCACTAATTGGTATCATGTATTATGGTTTTGGTCAGTATGAAGTAAAACCAAGAAATAATGATGATTTAGTTAATTTCAGTGAAGAATTGGATTCTACAAACTATGCAGATACTGCAAGTGGATATGTGACTAGCCTTAAAAGTTTAGGTGTACGTTTCTACCCAAATCCTTCAGCTGACTTCTTATACGTAGAACTTGAAAACAGTTCAAATGGTCAAGCAATTATTCAATCACTGGATGGACGAATTGTTGAGGAATTAGAAATCACAGGCAAAAGAACTTCTATCAATGTAAGCTCATTGCAGAGTGGAGTATACTTATTACAATTTATTAGCATAGATGGCGAAATTGGCTCTGCCAAGTTTGTTAAGTTTTAATGCATAAACAGAATTCGAGATATTTTAGAAGAATAGAGCAAAGCACAATAATGCTATTGCTCTTATTCTTCATTGGTTCATGCAAAAAGGGTGATAAATTGCCTAATGCAGCTCCGGATACAAAAATCTCGTTTGAAAGTATCAACTTATCCGGTGAAAATCGCTTAAACAGTACCGTAAACCTAAGTTGGTTTGGCACAGATATAGATGGCCACATTTTACATTATGAAATAAAAATAAATGAAGGAGATTGGGTATCAACAACAACTCAAGATAGTACTTTTTTGTTTGAGATTTCTCCTAATGAAGATTCTACTGATATTGATTTTTATGTGCGGGCAGTAGACAATGATCTTTTAGCTGATCCTACTCCAGCTTACCTCAAAGTTCCTTTAAAGAATAGCCCTCCTGAAGTTTCATTTGATGATGAAAGTCTACCAATCGATACAACGAATCTTGTAATTACTTTCCGTTATACAACTTCAGATCCAGATGGGAATAATACATTACAAAAAGCATTTATTCGAGCTAATAGTGGTTCTTGGAAAGAAATAAGCTTAGGTGAAAGGTTAATTTCAATTATGCCTAAAAACACAACAGCAGTTGGGCAAGGTGTAGCAGAGTTGTATTACGGTTTGGAGAATAGTCCTAGTTTGGAGTTAGACGGGTTTATAAATGATGGGGATAATATTATACAGCTAAAAGTATCCGATATAGCAAATTCAGAAAGTAAGATTGACAGTGCTTCTGTTATTTACGTAAAACCACAAACTTCAGACTTGTTGGTTATTAGCGGCAATAACACTAACAATGAATTAAAGTATAAAACGTTGGTTAATGCTAATTATAGCAATGCCGATTACATTAACTACGCAGGAAATGGTGGATTAAATCAACCTCGTTTTTGGGACCCTAGCTTTAATCTACTTGCTTTAAGATATGACAAAGTATTTTTTCATACCGACGAGGGTAATTTTAGCAACCCATTAACAGGTGCAGATGGCACCTTGTTGGATTTTGCAGCACCATCTATTCAAACCTTAATTGACAATGATAAAAAAGTATTGGTTTCAACTGCCTTTGCAACAGGTGTAGATTTATCTATAATTGGAGGGGTGTTATCTATCGACAGTCTCACAAGTTCTAAGGGGCAAGCTTTCTTCACCAATGATAGCTTCGCAACCAGTCCCATTTTAGGGTATCCAGATTTACAACCTAGTAATTTTTTATTGGCTACTGATCCAATTTATCCTGCTCTCGATGCAGAAATCTTATACACCGCACAATTGACTCCAAGTGGAGGGTGGACAGGTCCTCGAACTATTGCTATTCAACGTAAAAATCAAAATGATCAGGTAAGTTTAGTCCTTTTTACCGTTCCTTTTCATTTGTTAAATAAGAATGTTGTTAACCAAAATCAAGTTCTAAGCAAAATACTAAATGAAGCATTTAATTGGTAGCATAGCATTGTGTTTTATATCGTTTCTGAGTTTTGCTCAGTTGGGAACACTTAAAGGAGAGTTATCCGATGACGAAACAGGGGAAAAGCTGTTTGGTGCATATGTTAGAATAGTTGGTACATATGGAGCAGCCATCTCGGAAGAAGACGGATCATTTATAATAAAAAACATTAAGCCTGGTCATTATGCTGTTAGTATTGGTTTTATGGGATATCAGCAGAAGATATATAATGATATTGAGATCCTTGCTAATAAAACCAATACATTAAAAGTGAAAATGGTCCCATTAACAAATACGTTTAAAGAAGTATCTGTTATAGGAAAGAAGAAACTTGTTGAACTTGATGACGCAGATAGTAAGATAAAACTATCGAAGAAGGAAATAGCTGATATGAACGTGAGAGATGTTCAAGAAGTTGTAGCTGTTCAAGCAGGTGTTTCAAAATCGCCGGATGGAATTCAAATTCGTGGTGCACGTGTTTATGAAACATCATTTAATATTGATAACATTAGTGCACAAGACCCGCTAGCAGGAACTGGATTTGGAGTCCAAGTAGCGAGTGGATCAATTGGTGAATTAGAGCTAATTACGGGTGGAGCTGGAGCAGAACATGACGGTGGAACGGCAGGTGTAATAAGTACAACCATAAAGGAAGGTTCAGATAAGTTTGAAATTGCTGGAAGTTGGCAAAGAGATAATCTGGGAAGTATTTCACCAAATTGGTCTTGGAATACCGACATTGTTGAGCTATCCTTTGGAGGTAAGTTTAAAGTTAAAAAAAGGAAGTTCTATTTCTTTAACAATTTCACTGGAAACTTTTCTGATGACTACTTTGGTCCTACTGCAAATCAATTGCATAGTTCATTGTTTACAGCAAATGATAGCTTTTGGGCTCCAAGACAAAGCAACCAATTTACACATACATTCAAAATCTCCCATGAGCTCAACCAAAAAACAAAGATCTCAATAACAAATCAGCATAGTTTGTCCATTAATCAAAATACAAGGACTTTGCAAATTGTTGGTTTTGATGCAATTCTAAGACCTGGTTTTCAGTTTGAGAGGAGTTTAAACCTAGATAATGCTTCCACATATACACATCACAGTAATTTAACCGCAATTAATGTAAGGAGAACACTATCCGAAAAACTAGTAGCAACAATATCTTTAGGTAGGTTATTTACCAATTTACGTGCCGATGCAAACGGAAGACCCTTTAGAAGTGAAACCGTAGATCAAGTATATGATGAGGCAAGCATTGTTACAGATCCTTTGCAAGTGTTTAATCCAGGTTCTAACGTTCAGTTTGTTCTACCTGGTCCAGGCTTAATTAACAACAATGGTATTAGCCCATTGTGGCATGATCACTATGCTCAAGAATACACCATAAAAACGCAGTTTAAATTTTATCCTAAAAGCAAAACGCATCAAATGAAATTTGGTTGGGAGCAAAAGTTTAATGAGTACCAATGGATAGATGTTACACGACCATGGGTAGGTGCTCCAATTCAAATAAATGATAGTGTTTCAACACAAAGTATTAGCATCGGATCAAGCAATGATATTTGGAAAGTAAAACCAAATAATGGAGGTCTCTATTTCAGTGATAAAATAAATTACAAGGGTATTGTGGCTAACCTCGGTTTTAGATTTAATTATTGGGCACCAGGTAAATTTTCAGATGATGCGGTAAATAGTGAAGCAGCTCCAGTAATAGATCAGGTGCGAAAAGACTACTTAAGTCATACGGTTAAATTCTTAGGATTACGCTATAAGACTAGAGTGCTACCTAAGATAAATGTATCTTTTCCTGTGACTTCGAACAACGTTCTGTATTTCAACTATGGCCATAGTATGAGACTACCTCACCCAAGGTTTTTGTATGCAGGTTTAGACCCAGTATTTCAGGATAGATCATTTCTTTCATTCTTAGGAAATCCAGATTTGAATCCTGAAGTAAATGTAAGTTACGAAATAGGGTTTAAATCACAGATTAAAAAGAACATTGGGCTGACCCTAGCGGCTTATAACAACAATCGCTTTGATTATATCGTGAGTAGACGGGTAATCGTTGAAGATCAAACTGGAAGACCTGTTAGTAAGACCATGTACATAAATCAAGATTATGCTAAGGTTCAAGGAGCGGAAATAAATTTAGTTTGGAGAACTACATCTTATTTAAGAATGTTCTCAAATGTAGCATATCAGTTGGCTAAAGGAAAAAGTAATAGTGCAAGAGAGAGTAGTCTTCAAATTGAACAAAATGGAGAGGTTCCTCTTACAACAGAACAGTACTTAGCTTGGGATAGACCTTGGAATATTAATCTTGGCGTTGTGTTTGCTCCTGATTCAAACTTCAGGTTTTACGGTAAATGGATGAAGTCTTTGCAAGTATATTTAAGTTCATCCTATCAAAGTGGATTTAGATACACTCCTTTAATCTTAGAAGGATATAATGATTTAGGCAGACCAGAATACGTTACCGATTTAAATCGATATCTCGAAGAAAGAGGGAGTCCTTGGTTTAATACAGATTTGAAGATTAGCAAAACATTCGCGGCTAAATCAAAAAGAGGAGTAACCTTAAGCATTGAAGCTCGAAATCTATTTAGCAATAAGAATGCTCAAATCATAAATCCTGTAACTGGGACAGCTTGGGAAGAAGGAGATAATGTTCCGAATAATTGGAGAGATGATAGGTATTTGGGACCTGAAGAAAGTGGTACACCACCAAATAATCCTTCAAGGTATTTAGCTCCAAGACAAATACTATTTGGAATCAAATTCCGTCTGTAGTCATGGCGATGCTTTGATGAATAAATAGCAGGTTCCCAAAATTGTGTGAATCTTTTATTTGTTGATTTTCAACGTCATACATTCCATATAAATGGTAATCCAATGAATCCATATGGGTCATTAAATCATTGATATATGTATTCCTTTGATTTAATCGACTAAAGCCAACTTCGCATAAGATAGCTTTAATATTGCCCTGATTAAGTCGTTTTGAAAATCCGTTTAATACTTCAATTTCATAACCTTCAGTATCTATTTTCAATAAATCAATATCAGCAATGTTATGTTGATTAGCGAACGAATCACCGGTAACAACTTCAATCTTTTCTTTATGTGTTCCATTGGTGTTGGCCGCATTTTTTGATAAGGAGTTTAGTACCGATAAATGGTCTTCGAATGTTACAATTTCTTGAATTTCATTTTTGTCCCCTAGAGCTATTTTAAAACATTTTACTCGATTGGCAGAGTAGGTATCTTCTAATTTACCAAATGCAGATTCAAACGGCTCAAAAGCGTAGATTGTAGCCTCCGGATAATCAAAAAGAAAATGTTTTGTTGATTGGCCTATATTAGCACCTACATCAAATATGGTACGAATCTGAAGATTAAGTTTTAGAGTTAAATCTGAAGATAAACTGCACCCTATTGGAAGATTTTTGTGTCTAAATATCCAATACCCCGTTAGTTTTATAAAACCCTTTCTTAGTTTAGATTTTAATGTCATTAGCTTATATGGTTTCCAAGTTAAGCAAATTCACTTAGTTCTAACCAGCGATCTGATTTTGAGTTAAGTTCACCTATTACTTCACCTAATCGCTCTGTTGCAGCACTAATTATTTCGTAATTGTCTGCGTTTGTGTTTAGTGAATTTTCCAATTCTTCTTTTTCCGATTCAAGCAATTCAATCTCCCTTTCTAACTGTTCAAATTCATATTTTTCTTTAAACGAGAGTTTCGTTTTTGTTACTACTGTCTGAGACTTTTCGCGAGTATCAGAAACCTTTTCAGAATCTTTTTTCTTAACGATTTTGATACGTTCTTGTTGTTGAATGCGATATTCAGTATAACTTCCATTAAAGTCCTTAATTAAACCTTCACCTTCAAAAACAAAGATGTGATCAACAATTCTGTCTAGAAAGTATCTGTCGTGAGATACCAACAAGATGCAACCGGAGAAATCTACAAGAAAAGATTCTAGTTTATTTAGAGTGAGAATATCCAAATCATTTGTAGGCTCATCTAATATTAAGAAATTGGGGTTTTTCATTAATACCGTTAGCAAATACAATCTTCTTTTTTCTCCTCCGCTTAGTTTCTCAACAAACTGATGCTGCATAGCAGGAGGGAATAAGAATAAATTTAGAAGTTGGCTTGCTGATACTTTACTGCCATTCGCTAAAGTGATTACATCAGCTACATCTTTCAATACTTCAATTACACGTTTCCCTGGTTTTAAGGTCTCAATCCCTTTTTGACTGTAATATCCAAATACAATCGTATCACCTCGATTTATTTTACCACTATCTGGCTTCTCTAAATCCATAATCATATTCAGAAAAGTAGATTTACCACAGCCATTTTTACCAACCATTCCTATTCGTTCTCCCTTTTTAAAGGTATAGTCAAACCCTTTTAGAATAATCTTATCATCAAAACTTTTATATAGCTTCTTGATTTCAAGAATTTTACCACCTATTCGAGTCATTTTTACAGACAGGTTTAATTCCTGTTCACGCTTTCCGCTTTTGGCTTTTTTCTCGGTTTCATAGAATGAGCTAATTCGGGATTTAGATTTTGTTGTTCTGGCTTTTGGGCTCCTTCTCATCCACTCTAATTCAGTTTTCATTAGCTGTTGAGCCTTTCCTATCTCTGCGGTTTCTATAGCTTCTTTTTCTGCCTTCTTTTCTAAGAAGTATGCGTAGTTTCCTTTGTAAATTGCCAATTTCCCATTTGTTAATTCAATGATGTGATTACAAACAGAATCTAAAAAGTATCTATCATGTGAAACCATTAATATGCTTGTAGAGGATTTGCTCAAATAGTTTTCTAACCACTCTATCATTTCTAAATCCAAATGATTGGTTGGCTCATCTAATAATAACAAATCTGGATTTTGTAAAAGGGCTAAAGCAATTGCTAATCGCTTCTTTTGTCCTCCTGAAAGTGCACCTATTTCCAAATCGTAATTTTCAATGTCAAATCGGGTTAGCAATTCTTTTAATTTTCTTTCAAAATCCCAAGCATCTGCTTCGTCCATTGCAGCGGATGCTCGTTCTAAATCCCGTTGAGTGTCATTATTATAATTATCAGTTTGATCTTTAAGAGCAGCTTCATATTTACGGATAATAGCCATAAGGTGCGTACTGGAAAAGTCAATAAGGTCTTGAATACTTTGTTTTTCTTCAAATTGTGGTTCCTGACTGAGATACGCTAATCGAATTCCTTTACGTACTCGAACAACTCCATTGTCTGGTTCTTCAACACCTGCTAAGATCTTTAGTAATGAACTTTTACCTGTACCATTGTTTGCTACAAGGGCAATTTTATCTCCTTTGTTTATACTGATATCTAGATTCTCAAATAGAATTCGTTCGCCTAAATCCTTTGATAAACTTTCTCCACTGAGGTAGTTCATTTCTTAGAGCAAATTAACGGAAGATAGTGATGAAAGCAATATCATAAACTAAAATAGGCGGATGCAAAGCATCCGCCTATTTAAATTGAGTTTTTTAATTCTTATAATTTCGAACTAAAATTATTCTTAAGTCCTTTATAGGATGTCAGGTCAACTTTTACAGAACCAACATAGATTTCTGCTTTAACTCTAACTGGAATTTTATTTGCATCATCACTTACCCAAACTGTCATATCATCTTCATCCTTAAAAACACGATCCACAACCAGTTGGGGTATCAGCTTAATACATTTAACCTTCCCAACGTCTGTTCTTAACGTTTCCTTTCCCATATACTTAAACTTCAAGTTGTATATCTCCTGATCAAGATAGATGTCCAACGGAAATGTTTCTCCTACTTGTGCATTTTGTAAATCAAGAGTTCGTGCATAAAACATTCCACTTACTAAATCTTGTAAGTATGCAGGTATGGTCATACTTTTTTTAGTACCAGTCATCCATTTCTTCTCATGATCATAGTACACTAAATCTTCATCCTTATAATTATCTTCCTGAACATTTTTATAATATTTCAAAGGGGCTATACTTTGACTGTCTAAGTATGTTTCAAAATGATCTCTAACTTTATATGCCCAATCAAAACTTCTAAACGTTCTTCCATAAGCAGTTATATTATAAGTTGATCTACCTTTTATTTTAACTGGTTTGTCTGCAATTTTAATGCGAATGCTTGCTGCATTAATCCAACCATAGTGAACTCGATATTTAAGCTCCTCACCGTAAGTAAAAGCTTGATTACTGTTGTTTCGTAATTTTGCAAACTGATTTGTTTGATTCGTATAAGCAGAACCAACAAACATTATTGCGATTATTAAGAAGTATTTAATTGCTTTCATTTTAACTTAGTTTACTAGAATAATTTCAAATCATGTGCCAAATCAAATTGTTTATGCTAAAATCAATACAAAGTTGCTTATTTGCAGCGAATAGTACCAATTTATAATGTTAAATAAAACTATATCGTTCGCATTAGTCGCTATGTTTATGTGTACAAATCTGTACAGTCAATATGAAAATTCTTTCTTTGATAACGATAAATACGAAGACACTATTGATTCTTCTCATATCCTTTTGCATTTCGATAACTTAAGCTATTTCCGAAATTGTGAGTACTTATCCCCTGTAGATAAGGGGTCTACTTACATAGGGTTTAACCTTCTACCATATGCTCAATATTCGTTTAATGACAAAGCTCAAATATATGGTGGATTGCTAATTCGTTACGATTTCGGTAATCCAGAACTGAAGCTCCTAGAGCCCTATTTTAAGTTTACTTACAATGATGTGCTAAAACACAACATTGTTTTTGGAAATTTGAATGGAACATTACAGCATAGAATGATTGAGCCATTGTATGACTACGAAAGAGCAGTAACAGACAGATTTGAACAAGGATTACAAATATCAAAACCGGGTGATGTAATTGAATATGATGCCTGGATCGATTGGCACGATATGATTTATGAAAACGACCCAAAGAATGAGCGATTTGTGGCAGGATATAATTTGTATCTGAATCCAGTGAACACTGAAAGAAACAAATTGAGTTTGAATGCACAAGGAATTACGGTTCACAGTGCAGGTGAAATTGATTTAAATAGTGCACCAAATTCGGTTGAGTATAATTTTGCTTATGGGTTGGAATACACTCATTTCTTCAATGAAGAAACCAACCTTTTTTTAGCAGGACATGCTGCTTTCTATGAAGATCGAAGTAACACCTTAGTTAATGGTTTAATCGATGGAGTAGGACAGTTGGGAGTTATTAGACTCACACACAAAGAATATCAATTTGTGCTTAACTATTGGGATAGTCATCAGTATCAAGGACCGTGGGGAGAACAATTGTACCATTCATTAGGAAATAAAAATTGGCCTTCTCCGCAGGATTACCGGAAAATGATTGGTGCACGGGTAGGTTATGAGGTAACCATCGGAAAAAACTTAGTTTTTTTAAATCGTCTTGGGTTTAATTACAATGTACACCCTAACAAATTGGACGTAACAATGGAGAATTACCTCCGCTGGCATTTTACTGGGAATAAGAAAAAAGTTAATTTAAATTAGATGGTTGAAACTGCCCGTTTGGACAATCACAATTTTTAGAAGGGCCTTTGTACTTGTATCGTTTTGTTTTACAACTGTCAAACAATAGCATCATACTGGCACCGAGCAACACTATGGCGATGATTTTCTTCATTAAAATGCAAATGTAAAACGATACTTGCATGGAGTTATTACATTTGCTCAATTATTTATGCAAAACACAATTAAAACTGTACTAAAAGGAGCAGCTATGGGAATAGCTGAAGTGATCCCTGGTGTTTCTGGAGGTACAATTGCGTTTATAACAGGAATCTATGAACGATTATTAAATGCTATCAAAGGGATTAATCCTAGTTTAATTCAAGTATTTAAACAAGATGGAATAAAAGGTGTACTTAAGGCGGTTGATGCCTTTTTTCTCATAAAACTGTTCATTGGAATGGCAATTGGTTTCTTGGTGGGATTAAAAGTTATTGTAGGACTTTTGGAATCTCATCCTGTGCATATTTGGTCATTCTTCTTTGGGCTAATTCTAGCTTCAATTCCTTTGGTTGCTAAACAAGTAAAAAAATGGGGAGGTTTAGAAATTGGAATGATGGTTTTTGGAGCTGCTCTGGTTTATTGGGTAACAATAGCCGGACCATCTCAAGGAAGTGAAAACTTAGCAGTAGTATTTGTTGCGGGAGTGGTGGGAGTTTCAGCCCTTATGTTGCCAGGGTTATCTGGTAGTTTTGTTCTACTTCTTATGGGGATGTATACCATAATAATGCCAGCAATTGAAGAATTTACACATAATCCATTTGGACCTGAGACTACAATGTTACTTGTTTTCGGACTAGGTCTTCTTATAGGGTTGTTCAGCTTTGCTCGCTTGTTGAGTTTTACTTTTAAGAAGTTTCCAAATCAAACGTTGGCTTTATTATCTGGTTTTTTAATTGGTTCATTGAATAAGGTTTGGCCTTGGCAGAAGGTTCTTGAGACCAGAACAAACAGTAAAGGTGTAGAAGTAGTCCAGTTTTCAGAAAGTGTGCTTCCAAATACATTTGCTAGATTACCTGAGAACTTTTTATACGGTACCAATCCGTATATTTTAGAAGCAGTATTGGTAATTGCTATTGCTATAGTGCTGGTTTATTTACTCGATCGTTTTAGCCCCGAAAATGAATTATGAGAAATTTTGGTGTAATAGGTTATCCAATTGGACAAACTTTCTCACCTGCATATTTTGCTAAAAAATTCAGTGAGTTAGGAATAAACGATGCTTGCTATAATGCTTTCGAAGTAAATGATTTAAAAAATGTAAAAGATTTTACTTCAAAGAACCGTCTATCAGGATTTAACGTAACCATTCCTCATAAACTGGAAATTATTAAGTATTTAGATTGGATTGACCCAGTTGCCGCAGAAATTAACGCAGTAAACGTAGTAAAGGTTTCAGATGGGAAACTGTTGGGTTTTAATACTGATTATTTCGGATTTCAGGAAAGTCTTATTCCCTTAATCCAGGGTAAAGTAACCGCAATGGTATTTGGGAGTGGTGGGAGTAGTGCCGCAGTCAAATTTGCTTTAAATCAACTCAAAATTGACTTTGAAGTAGTTTCTAGAAGCATTTCAAAAGGAATACCTTATGATGCACTGAACAAGAAAGACATTGAATCAAATTTACTTCTTATAAATACTACACCTTTAGGAATGCATACTTCTCTGGGTGAATGCGTGGACATTCCATACCACGGTATAACATCACGACATTTATGTTATGATTTGATCTACAACCCGTTAGAAACAGAATTTTTAAGACGTTGTAAAAGTTTTGGTGCTACAATAAAAAACGGTTTGCAAATGCTTGAATTACAGGCGGATAAAAGTTGGGATATTTGGAATTCTTAAAATGATGTATCTTGCGGCATCTTCAAAATGAAAAAGTTACTTGTACTATTGTCTTTGAGTTTATTTGTTGTTGCAATTAGCAGTTGTAAAAAACCACCCTTACCTATTATAGAAGAGGTGGAAAATAACGGAGGAGGTTCTGGAGGAGAAGATGAAATTAGCCCTTTTGTTGGATCATGGAACTATACTAAAATTAACTTAACCAATGGTATTTTGGAGTTTATGGGAAATGAAATTGGAACGTTTGAAGGAACTGGTTCAAAAATAGTTGGAGAAGTAATTATTTCTGAATCCCCAAATGTATATAGTACTGAGATTTCTTTTACTGCAGATGTTGATGCTATGTTCTTTGGTCAAACCCAACCTCAGCAAATACCGGTTGAAAAAACTACCTCAACAGGCACATGGACGGAATCTGGAGGAAATATTTCATTAACCGATGATAATGGAAATGCCATTGCTGTGATTTCCAGCACAAGTTCAAAAATTGTGTTTACAGGAAATTTTGCAAATCAATTGGAATTAGGACCAAATTTCTTACTTGATGCTACCTCTGATGTAGAATTTACGATTGAAAAATAGATATTCAATCAATCCAAGCACCACCGCTAACAAACGTTTTCATATAATATCCAGTTCTAAGATTGCTTATCGTAACACCCTTACTACTAGATGCATGTGCAAAAAAACCATCCCAAAGATAGATGCCTACATGACTAATGACATCTCCTCCTGAAGTTGCAAAAAAAACCAGATCTCCTTCATAGAGTGCATTCTTTCTAATAGGCATGCTGTTCGAATAAATGTCTCTAGATACTCGTGGAATATTCTTTTCGTAAACTTGTTTATAGACATTACTTGTAAATCCAGAACAATCCGTACACTCTTTACTGCTGCCACCATAACAGTATTTTGTTCCTCGCCAATCCAAAACAAAAATCAGTAAATCTAGGTCAGCTTCAACATTATTTGGAATTCCGAGTTCAGAGCATAAAGCTTCTATTTCAGGATTACTAGTAGTTGATGAATCATTGGTTATAGCAATTGTATCGGCTTGGGCAGAAACTCTTATGCTTGCAACTATTAATAAGAAAAGTATAACCTTATTCACTTGTATTTGCTTAACTACTAATTGAGATCAATTAGTATAATGCTTCATACAAAGGAAGGATATTTTCAAGCTTATATTTCAACGAATGCTCTTTTGCTTGTTTCTTAAACTGGGCAAGATTTGAATCTTGTAGAATGTGAATCGCATCACTACCCATTTTTTCAATATCTCCTACATCACTCGTAAACCCAGTAATTCCATCAATATTAACTTCTGGTAGCCCTCCGGTATTTGTAGAAATTACAGGGACTTCACAAGCCATTGCCTCTAGAGCCGCCAAACCAAAACTTTCTGTCTCAGAAGGTATTATAAACAAATCTGCAACAGATAGAATTTCTTCAACCGCTTCTTGCTTTCCTAAAAATGTTACGTCTTTACATATATCACATTCTCTGCATTCTTCCTCAACAGCCATTCGTTCTGGGCCATCACCAATTAATAAGAGCTTAGCAGGTACCTCAGAGCATACCTTGCGATAAATGTCTAATACGTCAGGCACGCGTTTGACCTTCCTAAAGTTGGATGTGTGAACGAGTATTTTTTCTCCATTCGGAGCAATTGCCTTTTTAAAATGATCTTTTGGTTGTTTATTGAAACGTTTGAAGTCAATAAAATTTGGGACAACCGTAATTGGTTCTCCATAGTTGAAGTATTTGTAAGTATCCTCCTTTAAACTTTCGGAGACTGCAGTTACAACATCACTCTCGTGCAGTGAATAGCTTACAACAGGTTCAAATGATTTGTCTTTTCCTACTAGAGTAATATCAGTTCCATGCAAGGTTGTAACTATTTTAATAGAGATTCCCTCTCTTTTTAAAATATACTTAGCCATTACGGCTGCTGCTGCATGAGGAATAGCATAATGCACATGCAATACCTCTAGATTATTTGCTTTTACAATATCAACAATCTTGCTTGTTAAAGCTGATTCATAAGGAGGGTATTTAAATAAAGGATAGTCATTGAAACTGGCTTCATGATAAAACAAGTTTTCTGTAAATGCATCAATTCTTACGGGTTGATCATAAGAAATGAAATGGACTTGGTGTCCTTTGTCTGCAAGAGCTTTACCTAATTCTGTTGCTATAACTCCACTTCCTCCAAATGTGGGATAACAAATAATTCCTATATTCATTTATACTATTGAAAGACAAAGATGTATATAGAATTGTTTTAAACCAACAAACTTATTCAAGCAATAAAAAACCCTTGAAATAGTAAGTTTCAAGGGTAGAGGTTGTAATTATTGATTTGGTAATCTAAGTAGTAAGTTTTTATGTAGTAATTAATGTCTTCCATACACATGTACAATAGCTCTTCGTCTAGATCTATTTTTAGTGTCATACCAAAAATCAACTGATTGTATAACTCTTTTTCCTCCTTTAAGATCAAGAACTTTTGAATTTGCACCTTTCACAAAATTGTGTCTCGTGTTTAATATCTGAGAAGTTCCGTTTCTGAAATTAACTTTCACTTTGTGAAGGTTTAGATTCCCATTTACATTTATTTTTAGTTTAGCAAATCGTCCCTCTTTAGCGGTAACAACAATTTTATCATGGTCTAAACCAAATTGTACAGTTCTGGTTCCAAGGTGTTCCCATGAACCGCTTATCATACTTGTCATACTTCCCATTAATAGAAGTCCAAGTGCAAATAGTTTAATTCTTTTAATTCCTTTCATAAGTTCGTTTCTTTGATTATTAGTCTAATCAAAAATGAAAGGGTTGCACAAGAAGAATAAAAATTTTAAAATAGATTGGGACCTAACCACTTTTTCATTGCTTCAAAATCGTAATCTTTACGTTTTGCGTAATCTGCAACTTGATCCTCTTTAATCTTACCTACAGCAAAATATTTGCTTTCAGGATGTGAAAAGTACAAACCTGAAACGGAAGCAGTTGGATACATAGCATAACTTTCTGTAAGCTTTATACCAGTAACATTCTCGACGTCCAATAATTCCCAAATTTTTTGTTTTTCAGTATGATCGGGACAAGCTGGATACCCTGCAGCAGGACGAATACCAGCATATTTTTCATGTATTAGATCTTCCTTCTTCAAATTCTCGTTTGAAGCATATCCCCACAGTTGAGTCCTAACCTTAAGATGCATTAATTCTGCAAAGGCTTCTGCAAGACGATCGGCTATAGCTTTAATCATTATTGAGTTATAGTCATCGTGGTCTGCTTCATACTTTTCAATTATTGGTTCAATCCCAATTCCTGATGTCACTGCAAATGTTCCGATATAGTCGTTCTTATTTGAAGATTTTGGAGCAATAAAATCAGCCAAGGAAATATTTGGGATATTATTACCCATTTTTCGTTGCTGCCTTAAGAAATTGAAAGAAATGTTTTTCTCTGGTAGATGTACATCGCCATTTTCTTCAAATGCTTTGAAAATTCCAACTACTGCATGAGCAGTAAGCTTCTTATTTTTAATGACGTCATCCAACATATCATTGGCATCTTTATATAGCTTAATAGCTTCATCTCCAACATATTCGTCTTCAAAAATGAGCGGATATTTTCCTTTTAGTTCCCAAGTTTGAAAGAAAGGAGTCCAGTCGATATATTGACGTATTTCGGATAAGTCATATTCGTTGTAGATGGTAACACCATCTTGATTTGGAACAGTAGTTTTGAAGTTATTCCAATCAAGTATTAATCTGTTATCCTTTGCTTTTTCAAACGGTAATATTGTTTTTGTCTGTTGTCTGTTTGCATGCTGTTCTGCAAGTTCAGCATATTCTTCTTTAATCTGTGCAGCAAATGCTATTTTGCTATTTTCTCCTATAAGACTTCCTGCAACAGGTACGGATCTTGAAGCATCTAAAACATGGACAACACTTCCATTATAAACCGGTGCAACTTTAACTGCAGTATGGACTCTTGATGTTGTAGCTCCTCCTATTAGAAGTGGTAAGGTAAATCCATTTCGTTCCATCTCACTTGCAACATTTACCATTTCATCTAAGCTGGGAGTAATTAAACCACTTAAACCTATAATATCTACTTGATGACGTTTAGCTTCTTCTAATATTTTTTCAGCATGGACCATCACTCCCATATCGATTATTTGATAGTTGTTACATGCCAAAACAACACCAACAATGTTTTTACCAATGTCATGGACGTCACCTTTAACGGTTGCTAAAAGAATTTTGCCCTGTGTACTACCTTCAGCTTTGTCCGCTTCTAAGTACGGTTGTAAATAGGCAACGGACTTCTTCATAACACGAGCACTTTTAACTACTTGTGGGAGAAACATTTTCCCACTACCAAATAAATCACCAACAACATTCATCCCAGCCATTAAAGGACCTTCAATTACATGTAAAGGTTTCGGGTAATTGTTAAGTGCTTCTGCAGTATCTGCTTCTATGAATTCTGTAATTCCTTTAACAAGTGCATGCTTAAGTCGGTCTTCAACACTTTGTTCTCTCCAACTCAAGTCAACTACTATTTTTTTACCATCTCCCTTAACGGTTTCTGCAAATTCAACAAGCCTTTCAGTAGCGTCATCTCTTCTGTTGAGTAGCACATCTTCTACACGAGTAAGTAGCTCTTTTGGAATTTCTTCATATACTTCAATCATACCCGCATTTACAATTCCCATATCTAAACCAGCTTTGATGGCATGAAATAGAAATGCAGAGTGCATTGCTTCTCTCACAATGTTATTCCCTCTAAAACTAAATGAAATATTACTGACACCTCCACTTACTCGAGCATGAGGTAAATTGGTCTTTATCCATTTTGTAGCCTCGATGAAATCTACAGCGTAGTTATTGTGCTCTTCAATTCCTGTGGCAACTGTAAGTATATTTGGATCGAAGATGATATCCTGAGGGGGAAACTTTACCTTCTCAGTTAGTATGTTGTAACAACGTTGGCAAATAGCAATCCTTTTTTCGTAGTTATCTGCTTGTCCGTTTTCATCAAAAGCCATTACAACAGTGGCAGCACCAAACCGTTTTATGGTCTTTGCCCGTTCTATGAAGGCTTCTTCACCATCTTTCAAACTAATTGAATTAACAATCCCTTTGCCTTGAAGTGCTTTGAGTCCGGCTTCAATTATTTCCCACTTGCTCGAATCAATCATCACTGGAACTCTAGAAATATCGGGTTCTGCAGCAATAAGATTTAGGAAGTGTACCATTGCCTTTTTGCCATCGAGCATTCCCTCATCCATATTGATGTCAATTATTTGAGCTCCGTTTTCTACTTGCTGTCTTGCAACATCTAGAGCTTCGTCAAAGTTGTCATTTAGTATGAGTCGTGCAAATTTCTTAGAACCGGTAATGTTCGTTCTTTCGCCAATGTTTATGAAGTTAGATTGGGGAGTTTGAATCATTGGTTCTAACCCACTTAACCTCAGATAATTTTGGATTGATTTTGACATGGTTTACTTGAAGTATTAGGCGACTAGAAACTTATCTTTTCCACTTGTGTGAATAGGATTTGGCACCTTAAATAGTAATCAGGTTGCCAAGACTTCTGCGGGCCCAATCCCTCGGTCTTTCTTTATAAGCATTGCAAATGTATTTATTAAAGGGGCAAAAAAAAACCCGAGCATATTGCTCGGGTTTTACTATGTGTTTGTTGTTAATTTCTAATTAAGTCAACCAAACCTTCAATTGGTTCCAGACCTTCATTGTCTTCACCAAACTTGAATCTGTAGTTGATTATGTAGAAGTAGGAACCTTCAGGGCATTCAACCCCTTCGTTGTTCACTGTTCCGTTCCAAGAGATATTGATGTCTTCTGACTCAAATACTCTTTCTCCCCAACGGTTAAAGATTTTAATGTTGTAATACTCTAATCCGTCTGCGTCAATAACAAACTCTTTATTAAGTGGGTCATTTACGTCAGGAGTAAATACATTATAAACCTTGATTTGTTTAGAGAATCTATTCGGAATGATTTTACAAATGGTGTCAATACATCCTTCAGCACTTGTTGCATATAAGCAAACTTCCCATTCTCCAAGTCTATCATCCCAGTTATGGCAGATATTCTCTTCGAAGTAAGATGCATTACTAGGATCATCTTCAACGTTCCACTCATAACTACTTGCACCTGTAGAGGTATTGTTAAAGCAGAAGTTAGGAGCATTTGCACTATCTATATCAAAGTCTGCAACAACATCAACAACCGTTACAGTACCATAAGCTGTATCAACACACTTAGGTATGAATGGTGGAGGGTTGAAGTCAGGAATCAATTTAATTTGATATACACCACTTTGACTATATGAATAATTAATCACACTATCAGGGAAGTTTCTAGAAATTGTTTCTCCATCACCAAGTTCCCACATATAACCCGTGTAGATTGTATCAACATGAGCGGTGAGCGAGAATGTTTCATAAGGACAAACAATTGTGTCAGATATCTCTAAGTCTGCTT
>JABDQY010000164.1 GCA_013042025.1 Bacteroidia bacterium | reverse complement strand
TTTCAAAGGAGATTATGTGATGTCAGAAGCATTGTTATATGCCGAACTTGAAAAAGGAAATTTTAAACCCAACGACTACTTGTTATTTGCAAACACCCTAAACGCAGACAACAAACCTTCCCTTGCCAAAGAGTTCTATAAAGAGTATTCCAATTTAGCTGATATCAACAAACAGTCTTTTGAAGATCAAGTTATTAAGTTATTCCAAGAAAATTCTGGAGACTACCTATCATCAAGAAAAAACACATCCAATGAAATCGTAAACCCAACACTATACGATGGTAAAATATTTACAAGTAATCAAAACAAATTGATGGCTTATGAGATGGATTGTGATGGGGATTTTAGCACTAAAAGAGAAGTTCTAAAGAATTTAACCAATTTACATTTTGGTTCTGTCACTTTCTTAAATGAAGGCAATACTGCTGTAGCAAGTTTAATTGATCGCTCTAATAACAATTCCAGCCTATACGTATTCTCTAAGAAAAAAGGGAATTGGAAGAAGCCAGTACCCCTATTTAAAGACGGAGCGAATTACGCGTTTCCTTTTTACGATGAATCAACTAAAACCTTATATTTTTCTTCGGATAGAACTGGAGGATTGGGTGGATATGACATCTATGTAAGTATTCTAAATGGTAAAACTTTTGAAAGTCCAATAAACCTAGGTAGTCAAATCAATTCCAATGGAAATGATATTAATCCCACAAAAACAGATGAATGGCTGTACTTCAGTTCTAATGGGCATATTTCTAAAGGAGGCTACGATATATTTAGATTTAAAAACTTAGGTGATTTTAACGTTATACTCCGTAACTGTTTTGATTTTAATACTCAAGAAGATGACCTATCCGTAATACCTACTACTAAAAACAAGTTCTACATATCAAGATCAACACCGGTAGGTTATGAGTTTTCTCAGTACATCAAACCTTCTTACACCAAGCAGATATCAGGTACTATAACTAATGAAGACGGAGAAACAATTTCAAATGCCTATGTTTTTATTGACGACAATTCAGCAGTAGGAACCTATTTAAAGACAAATGCTGAAGGTTTCTACATCTATAAAACGGATCGAACTGATGATGTAATATATGCCACTGTAATGTCGGAAGGATATCTTTCTAAACGTTCAGAAATAAGCGAGGTGTCTAATGTTGTCCTCAGCAAGATTGCTCCTATTGAAATCGTAAAGGAAGTGATTGTATATAAGAACGTAACAAGTCCCTCTATTTACGATACTACTGTAACAGTTCCTCTTGATGTTCAATCTTATTCTGTTAAAGAACCAATTATTGAGAGTAATACAGGAGAAACAGAATCCGTTTCCCCAGAAAGAGGCTTATACTACATTATAATTGGATCAACATATGATTATGCTGAAGCGTATGACTTCTGGAATAAGTGGTTACCGACATTCTACAACATTGAAATACTAGAATACGCAAATAATTTGTATAGAATTGGATTTTATGCTGGAACGAGCGAAGTACAAGTTATGGAAGCCTTTCAAGAGGCTCAGAAATCCAAAAAAGACATTTGGATTTTAAGACCAAAAAGTCAATAACGTAACATTTTTTTAGGAATTTTCATTCTCCACATTCCGGTACCATATGTAGCTGCATAAAGCACTCTTTTCTTAAGATCAAGTTCAAAATCACGAATAGCAATGTTAGGTATTCTACCTTTAACTTTTTGCCAACTAAGCATTTGATTATTACGATAATACATGCCATCTAGAGTGGATAACAGTACCCCTGTACTGTTTGGTAAATGAACTATTTTAAATGTTTCATAAGGCAATAAACCGGTAGAATAGTTTTCCCAATTTTCACCCCCATCTTGACTTCGATACACTTTGTGAACTTCATTATCGTCTAGAATGGCTAAAGAAACAAAAACTTCGTCTGGATTAGAAGGATTGGTAGTAATAGAAGATATTGAACGCCATGCTAAAATGGGAAGATTTGCAGTTATATCTGTCCAATTAGTTCCTCCGTCAGTTGATTTAAAGAACTTATTTCTAAGATCACTTGAATTCCAGGTAGGTTCGTCAAATGCACAATACAGCTGTTGAGGTTTAATTTGATTTACATCAAATCCACTAATCCTGTATTCTTTCCCGTCTAATTTTTGAGTAAGATTGGTCCAATTAGCATTTTCTCGTAACCACACATTAACTCCGGCATAAAAGAACGTATCAATGGAATTTGGATAGTTGTAGAGCTTTGCCATGAAGGGTTTACCAGGTTTTTTGTCTGGTGGATGAATGTAATCATGCCTTTTTAGATTACTTAAGTCTAGTGCACGTAAAGTACCATTGATCATAGCAACTGTCCTATTCTTTAACTCAATTGCATCACCTCCATCTCCATACATTGAAGCAATACTCAACCAATTTTTACCATCGTAGAGAAAAGTACCTAGATCCTGACATCCCATAAGTAAGCGACCATCTTCCAGTAACTCAAAACCGTAAATCATTGTAGTGTTCAATCCTTTGCCATTTATGTCTTGCCAAGATTTCCCTGAATCAGAACTTAAAAACAATCCTCCATCTGTAGCGAGCACATACTCGTTGTCTTCTATAATTTGAATACCTCGTATATCATCGTGAGCAAAATTGGATGTTTTATATCGTGGGAATGTCGCTTGTTTAAATGATTTGCAATTATCATAGCTAACATACGACCTAACTCCTCCAATTATAACGTGATTTGAATTATGAGTTGAAATGGCAATTTCGGTATGATGAATTGACATTCCTCTAATATGAGACTCGTTATACAAGTTTGTCCAAGTGTCACCAAAATCCAAGCTTTCATCAATTAACACTTTGTTGCCAATAGCGTACAAAGCAAGAAATCGACCTGAAATTTTTGAATCTTCACTTATAGCAATTCTCGCCATGCTATCTTTACCTTTTAAGTGAGCATAATATGATAAATTCCTTGTTATGTCATTCCAGGATTCGCCATTGTTGTCAGACTTGATTAAATGTTTACCCGCTACAAAGGCAATACTACTCTTATGCTTCGACATTAATGATGTGCGATAGTCACCATCTTCCTCCGTGTACTTCTCATTCCAATTTTGTCCAAAATCAGAACTTACATAAATACAATTGGGAGTACATGCAATCAAAACACTATCAAAGCTATTCCCATCGAGTCCCCAAACCGGTTTAAGATCAGTTGCTTTAAATTCAAGTCCAGTTTTAGTCCAGCTCTTCCCTCTGTTCTCTGACTTTAATATTCCGAAACCAAAGTGTTCATCATAATGTGTAAGACCAGTGCATCTAAATAATGTCTCCCCAATTTTAGTGATACATAGTGTTCCCATTTGAACTTCATCTGCATCTATCTTTTTCCATTTTTTTCCGTTATTCTTAGATTTATATAACCCTCCTGTTACACTCCCAGCATACCAATCATCATCAATTAATACATCTTCCATCCAACCTAATCCTGTGCTGGTCCACCGACCAGAATCTGCATCACTTTCTGATGTGGTTAACGGCCCTAATGGTTTCCATTTGTATCGTTTTTTAGGCACTTGTGAATATGCTAAAGAAAAAACAATCAACACAAAAGAACCTATGATTAAACGTTTAAATAGCATTTTTAATAATTGCAAATAGGCCCATCAGTATAAAGAAAAGTCCTACAATTTTTCCCAATTTATCTCCAACAATCAAGACTAGTTTGTCTCTATATGTTTCACTCAATTTTATGTAGAGTAATAAAATACCCAATGCACCCAAAGCTGCTCCAATTGCAAATGTAATTTTGGGAGAAATGAGACCAGATGCATTAAAATCAATTAATGTTTCCCGAGTATTAAAAATGTTTAAAGAACCTGTTTGAATTAGCACCAAGAAACCCGACCAAAAAACTATTAATTGAGGATTTGCCATTGCTAATAGAAAGCCTTTTGAAAAGCTCTTGAATGAACTTGTTTGATTCATATGGTATTCAGGGTGTATTTCAACAGTTGTTTTTTTACTGAAATAATAAATACCCATCACCAATAAGAAGACACCTACCGTTAAACCAATTTCAAAGGAATAGTCCTTTACAATATCGATGTATGTTGTACCGTAGATAGCAATAAGCGTGTAAGGTATCTCAGGTAGAACTCCTCCTATAGCTAACCATATTGCAGGCTTTCTTCCTTTACTTATAGCCGTTTCAATTACAGCAACATTTACCAATCCCAATTGCAGAGACCCCCAAAAACTAAGTACACCAGCAACGAATAAGGCTATAACTCCATCCACTGCTCCAAAAGTTGTTTAAAAATATTTGTGAAACAAGTTAGAATTAAAATTGGAATCAATGTAACCTTGCAGTTAAGAAATGGAAAATATTGTTTTAGAAGGAAAATTGGTGCAAGTGCTACCATTACAAGAAGGTGTAAGTACACGTGGAGCTTGGAAAAAGCAAGACTTTGTTATTGAAACAACCGAGCAATACCCAAAAAAGGTATGTATTAGTTGTTGGAATGAAAAAGCGGATGAATTGGGAAACTACCAACCTAATGATTTGATGAAAGTTGCTGTAAATATTGAATCTAGAGAATATAACTCAAGATGGTATACGGACATTAAGGCATGGAGAATTGAAGGAGGAACATCTTCAGGAGGTCAAACTCCACCTACAGCAGAAACATCTAGCAAAGAAGATGTAGTGGGTATGAGTTTCTCCGATGAGGACGATGAACTTCCTTTTTAATAGTGAAATAAGTTATAAGAGGCAATAGAAATATTAGCCTTTTTTTTTGAAACAGATAAACGATGCCAAATAAGTTTGATCCTGGATTTGGGCAGAAGTACGCCCATAATACGAAAAGAATTATCAATAAAGATGGTACTTTTAATATTACCAGAAAAGGTATTCGGAATCAGCAATTTCAAACCTTGGTTGACATGCCTGGGACACGTTTTGTAGCTTTAGTATCAGCATTCTATATTCTGGTCAACATACTATTTGCTTTCATTTACATGATCCTTGGTGCTGAGCATATTATTTTCATCAATTCATACCACCTTCCAGACTTTTTAAAATCATTCTTCTTTAGTATGCATACCTTTACTACAGTAGGTTTTGGAAGTATTTATCCTCAAGATCCACTAACCAATTTCGTAGCTGGTATGGAGGCAATGTTGGGTTGGTTATTCTTTGCTATCGCAACAGGTATGGTGTATAGGAGATTCAGTAGACCCTCCGCCCGACTACTTTTTAGCAACAATGCCCTTATTTCACCCCATAAAAATGGTGAGGCATTGATGTTTCGTATTGTTAACAGAAGACCAAACGTGCTAATGGAAATGGATGCAAGAGTTATGCTAGCTGTTGATATGGATGAAGGAGTACGAGTAAATAGAAGGTACTTTAATCTTAAACTCGACACTAGTTCTATTCATTTTTTTCCACTTAGCTGGACCATTGTGCACTCCATTGATGAGGATAGTCCATTGTATAAGCTCACAGCAGAAGATTACATTCATAAAAGAATAGAAGTTTTAATATTAATAAAAGGTTTTGATGAAACATTCAGTCAAAATGTACATCTGAGATACAGCTATACCTATGATGAAATTGTATGGAATGCTCGTTTCATTAGAAACTTTAAATCCTTAGATACCGGTCAAATAGAATTAGATATAGACTCTGTTCACAACTACGAAACACTGTCGTAGCAACCATTATCGCCCAAAAGTACCTGTAAAAGACCCATCTGTTATTTTATGGGCATTAATCGCATTTACAAATTCAATTTTGTCGCTTGAGCCGCCTATTTCACTTAAGTCAGCCACATCTAAAGCATATATTCTAAACGAATACGTATGTGTTTGTTTAGCAGGTGGACATGGACCTAAATAATAGTATTTTCCCCAACTGTTTTGAAGTGATTTACCTCCAATCGATTGAATGGAAGCCTGAGTTCTCGCATTCACCAACGATTTTACGTTAGCTGGGATGTTGTAAATTAACCAATGGTCCCAAGCTGGAGTAACATCTGGATCATCTATAATAATAGCATAACTTTTTGTTTCAGCTGGAGCTCCACTCCAACTTAATTGCGGGCTAATGTTCAAACCTTCACACGTAAAATTATCAGGAATAGTAGTACCAGATTCAAACTCACCTGACGAGAATGTCATTTTTGGAACTTCTGGTGTCGCATCTGTTGTGTTATCATCATCCTTACAACCCATAAATAGAGTTGAAACAAAAATTATAAGAAATATACTATTCTTCATAAGAACAATATTAAATCATTTTTTTTGAAACAAACGGTTTCAATTGTCAATATATCGAAAGACCAATGCTTCTTTAATTCTTTTGAGAATGTGTAAAAAGGACACGTTATTCTAGTATGAAATAAACTAAAATAATGACGTAATTTGATTGATAAAATTCGGTATAACTTGTGGCTTAAATAGCACTAATATTAGCATTCCACCGAGGGCACCAAACATGTGAGCATCGTGATTCACATTGTCTCCTCCCCTTTTTGACATGTAATTAGAATAAAACAAGTACAGTACCCCAAAAATAATTCCTGGTATTTTGATTATGCCATATAGGTACAAGGGTTCCAATGGTTGCAACAAAATAAATGCAAATAACACACCTGACACTCCTCCAGAAGCTCCCACAGAAGCATAAGCATAATTGTCCTTCTCTTTTAAGTATGTTGGAATATGAGCGATGATAACGGATCCAATAAACAGAATAAGATAGTATGCTATCCCCAAGTTTCCGAAACTTACTTTAAAGAAGCTTTCCATAGCAGATCCAAAAAAGTACAAAACAAAAAGGTTTACAAAAAGATGTGTAAAATCACTGTGCACCCATGCACTAGAAAGAAAACGATACCATTGTTTTTCTCTAATGGTAGCATATGGGCTAAATAAAAGTTGGTTGAATAGATTTCTATTATTGAAGCAGAGGTAACTAACAATACCAATGCTCGCCAGTAAAATGATATTTATACTCATGTTTCAACAAATTACGGCTTTTTAAGTCGATTGCGTCTTGAAATTTCGATGATACATCTATTTTTACGGCATCAAAAACATCCTTCTTATATCTGACACTCATGGCTATATGGGGCCTGAAATAATAAAACATGCAGAAGAATGTGATGAAGTATGGCATGCAGGTGATTGGGGACATATCTCAACTTCAGAGATAATTAGTGAAAAGCACCTTGTTCGTGGGGTTTATGGCAATATTGATGGTATAGAAATACGAAAGTCCTATCCAGAAGAGTTGTTTTTTGAAGTGGAACAGGTGAAAGTCTATATAACCCATATTGGAGGATATCCTGGTCGATATCAAAAGGGTATTCGAGAGAAATTAATATCCATGAAACCAGATTTATTTATTTGTGGACATTCCCACATTTGCAAGGTCACTAAAGATAAAAATTTGAACCTGTTTCATTTTAATCCAGGTGCGATTGGAAATAAAGGATTTCATAAAAAAAGAACAATGATGCGATTTAGTTTGAATTGCGGCAATATTTTTGATGTTAAAGTACTAGAATATGAGAGAAATTATGAATAAAATTACGCTAATTCTGATAGCATTTTTGTTGGCAGCATGTGGTACAAGTCAAGTTGCTCAAGGACAAAATGGGGTAAGTAAAAAAGCCCGTGCTCTATTCAATAAAGCAATTACAGCATTTCAATACGGTGAATATGATGAAGCAGAGCAGCTTTTTAAACAAACAATAAAAAAATACAATGGGTATGTTGATGCATATGACGGATTAGCTAAAACCTATCAGGAACAAAGGAAGTATACTGAAGCCATTGCTACATATAGAAAGGTACTTGAATTTGATCCATCTCACTATTTTGCACTCTATGAGTTAGGCAAGCTTTATCAGAGTACTGAGAATCTAGATTCAGCTAAATATTTTTTCAAGTTTTTCCTTAAAGAAAATGCAGGACAAGACCAGAATACTGCTATCGCCAAACGGGCATTGGTTAATATAGCGTTTTCTGAAGATGCTATGAAAAACCCAGTGGACATTAGTCCAATAAGTATTAGCAACTCTATAAATACACATTTAGAAGAATATTCACCTGCTTTTAGTATCGATGAAAACACGTTGTACTTCACAAATAGAGATCCAAAGTATCAAAACGAAGACATTTTTTATTCTACTAAAAAAGAAGGGGTTTGGCAAACAGGTAAGAACATTGGTTCACCTATAAATACAGTAGATAACGAAGGTGCATTTAGTGTTTCTTCAGATGGAAACTATATATTCTTTACCTCTTGCAGCAGATCTGGAGGAAAGGGTCAGTGCGACATTTGGTTGACTATGAACAAAAATGGAATTTGGACTACTCCGGCAAACTTACAAGAGCCGATTAATTCAAGATCGTGGGAATCTCAACCCTCTATTTCTTCTAATGGCAAACAACTTTAC
>JABDQY010000159.1 GCA_013042025.1 Bacteroidia bacterium | reverse complement strand
CATTTACGGTTGTTTCTGGCGTGAGTGGTAGTGGTAAAACAACTCTTGTTAAAAGCATTTTATATCCCGCCGTATTAAGAGAAACTCAACACTATAGTACTCAAAAAATTGGAGAGGTTAGAGAATTGAAGGGAGACTTTGGCTCTTTCAATGCAGTTGAAATGGTGGATCAAAACCCAATTGGTAAATCAAGTAGAAGTAATCCTGTAACCTATGTTAAAGCTTATGATGGAATAAGAGAATTATTTGCATCCATGCCATTATCAAAGCAGCGAGGCTTTAAAACCAAACATTTTTCATTTAACGTAGATGGAGGAAGATGTGATAATTGTCAAGGTGAAGGAGAAGAAGTAGTGGAGATGCAATTTATGGCTGACTTACATCTGAAATGTGAAGAATGTGGAGGAAAGCGGTTTAAAGAAGAAGTACTTGAAGTTGAGTTTAAGAAGAAGAATATTTTTGATGTTCTTAATCTAACTGTAGATGAAGCAATAGATTTCTTTAAAGGACAAAAAACTATTAATAACAAGCTGCTGCCTTTACAAGAAGTTGGTTTAGGTTATGTTAAGCTTGGTCAAGGAAGCAACAGTCTAAGTGGGGGTGAAGCACAGCGAATTAAACTGGCAACATTTTTAGCCAAATCACAATCCAAAGAAAAAGTGTTGTTCATATTTGATGAACCTACAACCGGTCTTCATTTCCATGATATTAAGAAACTGCTAAAATCTTTTAATGCCCTAGTAGATAAGGGACACAGCATTGTTGTAATCGAACACAATCTTGACGTTATTAAATGTGCTGATTGGGTAATTGATTTAGGCCCTGAAGGTGGTGATAGAGGTGGGAACCTTGTATTTGAGGGTACACCGGAAGAATTAATTGGTGATAAAGATTCAGTTACTGGCAAGTATCTAAAAGAGAAACTCTAAACTAGCGAAGCAAGGTTACTGTTCCTTTCTTGTAATTGTTGTTTTCATTAATCGATCTATAGAACAAAGTATAGATATAGGCAGTTTGTTGAGCATCTGTACCTTGATAAGTACCATCCCAACGTTCCTCAGGATCAGTAGTCTCAAATAACTTTTCACCCCATCTATTGTAGATAGTTAATCTATATCCTGTAAATCTACAGTCTATATAGACAGATCCAAAAGTCTCATTGATATGATCGCCATTTGGTGAAAATGCATTTGGTATTTCCAGTTTACAGTTGCAATCCTCAGATTCTCTGATTGTAACCGTATCTGCATTTACACAATTGTTATCCTCTACTTGTACTGAGTAATTACCTGGACCATTTACTTCCATTGAATATCCTGTGCTATTATCTGACCAGATGCAGTTAAAACTATTGTCTTGAACCTCTAGAACAAAAGGTTCACCAGGACAAAGGAATATATCTTCACCTAAATCAACTGTAGGAGTAGGACTAAAGTCAACAACAACGCTATCACGATCGGTACAATTACCATTAATAACCTCTACCCAATACGTTCCTGATTCAGTAACGGTTATTATTGAATTTGTAGAGGATGTGCTCCAATCAAAGCTATTCGCAATTGCGTTAGAAGCATCGATGGTTACAAGATCACCTTCGCATGCACTTATGTTCTCTCCTAAATCAACCTGTACCTCAGTAAAAGTTAAATCTATAGTATCACTAATAGAACCACAAGAATTAGTTGCATTTACCCAATAACTTCCTGTGCTCGTGAAAGACTTCTGGTTTGCAGAAGTTCCATCATACCATGAATAGGTTTGATCCATTAATGGTAATGAAACAGTATATGTTTGGTTTAAGCATAGACTTGAATCGTCACCTAAGTCTAAAACGGGTAGCATTTCAAGTCCTAAATAGATAGAATCTTTGGCTAGACAGCCATTTTTTTCAATTTGAAGCCAGTAATTGCCTTCTTGTTTAAGTACAGTATAAAAAGTAGTATCATAATTTGACCATAAATATGAATATGAAGCATCCAAAGGTGCAGCTAGTAAAGAGCTATCGCCTTCGCAAATTGCCAAGTTTTCTCCTAAATCTAAACTTATATCTATTACATTCAATACCATAGAATCCCTAAAAGATCCACAAGCATTCGTACTTTCTATCCAATAAATTCCAGAACTAGATGGGGAAATTGTATTTGAAGTAGCACCATTTGACCATATTGGAGTTCCAATAAGGCTATTTACATTGAGAACAATTGACTCACCGAAACAAATAGATGTATCGTTTCCAAGATTGGCATTTGGTAAATCCATGAAGCTTACTGAGATGGTATCGTTATCCTCGCAACCTTGCAGACTAACCTGAACATGCATTGTCGTATCTTCTTTTGCTACAAACGAATTAGCAACAGAACCGTCAGACCACATTACATTTGATCCCGGTATGTTTATATATAGTACAAGGCTATCACCATAACATAGAGATGAGTCCGTTCCCAAATCAATTTCTATATCGACGATGTCTAAGATAATATTAGCTGTATCAGAACCACAACTATTGTCAGTCGACACCCAGTGTAATCCTGAAGTCTTTAGTAGTTCTATTGAGTCAGTTGATCCAGTATTCCATAAAAATGAATTCTCAGAGCTTATTGCTTCAATCCAAATACTATCTCCCAAACAAATTGTAGTATCTGTTGGTAAGGATATCGTAGGTGCTTCTAAAATCGAAACCGTTTTTGAAAGTGTATCAACAAAAGCGTTCTTATAAACTATTACAGAAACATCATAATTCCCTGCTGCTGTATAAGTATGACTGGGATGGAGTAATGTAGAAAAGTTATTTGAACCGCTTGGAGCATCATCAAAATCCCATTTTACAGAATCAAGTACAGATGACGAAAGAGTAAAGTGAACACTGTCATTTATACATTCATTCTGGGTTGAAAATGTATAGTAATAACCATCTAATGGAATAGGTCTTACAGGATAATTTGGCAACCCCCCTAAAGAGAACCTTCCACCTAAGTAGAACCCATTTGGATTGTAAGTACACGCTGCACCTAACGAATCTGGGTTTTCTATTACGCCAAGCGTTGACTTGTACCAACGTGCTACGTATATCTTATTGTCTGGTGCAAGTTGCAAGGCACCAGTAATGCCTGGTGAGGCAGATGCACCCACATTTAATGTAGTTCTTGAATTAATGATAGTATCCTGAATATTGGATGACAAATCGTACTGATACAATACTCCACCAGTAGATTCAGTAGCAACATAGAGTATTTCTCCACTCGGAGAAAACGCTACACCATATGGCCCGTATCCTGCAAAATAGGAGAGAGATACCAATGAAGAAAGTACTCCAGTACCATTATCGAAATTGTATAATTCTAATGTGTCTGAGAAATTATGGGCAGCTGCTATTCTTTTTCCATTTCGTGATGGTCTCAAATATCCGATCGTACGTTTACTAAAACCAGTAATCGTCATACCTAAGCTACTAACAACCGCATTTGTGTCTAATCCAGATGAAGTAAGTAAATAACTATTAAAGCTATTGGAATTGTATAAATGAGTGATAATCCAGTAGTCTCTACCATTGCTGTGTCGTATTGATGTTACTTTCTCACATGTAGGTTGTACAACAAGCACGTTTTTTTGGGATGTAACAGCTCCTTTACCGTTGTCTTGTGATAAATCTACTACTGAGTACCTAAGTCCTTCAGTGTTTCCTTGAAAGCCTACTGTAAATATGTAATAAAGAGAATCACTTCCGGGCTTCTCTAGAATGATGGATGATTGAGAACTACTTATGTGCCCTCTGAGTCCACCTCCGTTTGACATCCCTTGGTGATTTTTATTCCACACTTGTCTACCATCGGTATACATGAGTAGTTCACCAGAATCGTTGCAAATAGTTGCACATCCCTCGCTAGTATACATAGCTCCGTTGGTAATTGCTTTCGCACTTGTGTCGTTAAAGTCTATACCAGCATTTTGTCCAAAATACCAAATATTTCCTTCTTTTTGCCCATAAGATGAGGTAGCAAGTAGTAGTATCGTAGTAGTTATAAGTAGTTTGGTCATAACAGTTCCTCCCATCACTGAGAGGTTCTCAACCTGTTACAAAGATAAAGGAATAATAATTGGTTAAAACAAGGAATGCATCCGCTAACAACCTTTGATTGTTACATTAATGTGCAGGGTTTAAGTGTTTAATTTATGGTTGAAATAAAAGTAAACATGTTTGTTAACATACACTATATCAACTAGATACATACTTGTTTATTCTATAAACGCTGAATAAATGACAATATTGATCAAAATAAGTTCAATTTACCTATAAATGGGTATGCGAATTAATGCAATTATTCTCTATTTGAGACAAATTTGTCCCAATTTCGTAAATTAACTCATCTTCAATTGTGACCCATTTAACTAAATTGCCATACAAATGAGCTTCCTTTTTAAAACCGATTTTCTATAGAACACGCTGAGATGCTTAGTTTGAACCAAACGGTCTTGCAAAAATTCTAGTAACCTGTAATTCTTTAAATCCCCACTGAACCATTTCCGTTACAGCTGATGTAACTACACCCTTATTCCAGAAAGGCTATGCAATCCAATAACCTATTTCTGCATTATTCTGATGCACATCATCTTGAACATGAAGTCCAACAGCACCTACAAGTTTTCCTTCAATAGATATACCTTTAATCACACTTGAATTGTCCGCACCACAAAAAGCTATAAAATGTTCACCATCCTTTTTAGTGTATGGATGTGGGAACTTATTCGTCATATTACGAGCAATCTTCTTGTTGTTTGCATGACGAACCAGGTCATCAAGATCCAAAAGTGTTATTTCTCTTAGTGTATAGATCAAAATTCTTAGTTTTCTTGATCATAAAAGAGGGTGTAGAACTTTCGACCACTTTCATCTGTGCCTTGTTCAATCTTGGTTCTGTCTCCATGTACATAGATATGAAAGTTTTTATCCAGTTTTATAACACTTTTAAAAACGGATGCTTTTTTCTTCACTGCAGAATCATTGATATCAAAAGATTCTTTAAATGCTACAGCTCTATCTTGCTGATAAGAGGTTTTATAGTCATTGAAACTTTCAATAATCTCAGGTTGCTGTATAACCACGTTAGCAAATTCAGATAAGTCAAACTCTTCCTGCTCCTTAAAATATTGTGCAGATTTGTTTAATAAATCAGCTTGATCTGCCTTAGTAGCCTCAAATTGTTCTGGCAATTCTTTCGTTATAAACTCTTTGGCAAACTTCATCGCACTTTCTGTTTGATAGTAAGCATCTTCACGTTGTTTAACATGAAGGAAGTCATCAAACCAAAATTTAGCATCATTTCCCTTATTGGTATTATCCAATACAGAAAGCACATAACCATTTCGCTTGTTCGTGTTGAAGATAATGCATCCTTTGTCAAGCTTGTTAATGTTTATGCCTTCTTGACTATCAATCATAAATTCATTTTCATCATTAGCAATTTTTAAGAATCGATCTTTATTCTCAGTTTTAAATAAACCAATTGCATCTACAATTTCACCTTCAAGAATACACCCTTCAAGAAATGCCACATAGAACTCACCACCCTTTATTTTGGGGTGACTGCTTTGTTCATATAGGTGCTTCGCCAAACTAACCGACAAACTATGAAGTTCTTCAGGAGATTCAAATATCTTGGAAGCAAAGCTATAAACTTCGTTCAGCTCAAGGTCTGATTCATGATGCAACTGAAAAAACTCATTCCCTTTAAATGAAGATGTGAAATATGTAATTAAATCAGTTTCAACCTCCTCATTATAAGCGAGTTTTGTTTGACCTAACGTTAGTGGTTCATCATGAAACTGATTTCCTACAAAGTGCAGATAGAGGTTACTAATTTTGGTTTCGTTAAAAGACTGCATGAAAATATTCTGCAAGAATAAAACGAAAATAGAAGTCATACCAAGCAATGTTAATATCTAATGAAATGAAAACAATCAATTAAGCATAAACATTTTTTAGTACTTTTGGAAAAACCCCCGTCATGAAAAATATACTGAGAACACAATTAAAAATTACACTTTTTTTATCCGTTGTAGGATTATTTGCCACGATTGCTCCATCATGTAGATCTGCTACAGAACCAACTCCACCTGAACCTGAACCGGAACCAACTTTAGTAGGTTATGCAGAGGAAAATGTTAATCATACGCATGTTATAGGATCTAGTCCATGTCCAGATCCGGTCTATGGAACGATAACGGTGAATTGTTTTACAGGAACTGATTCATCAGCTTGCTCCATTGATTCTGTTGTTATTGAACAAACAACGCCAGGGTTGATTGCTAAATTTAACACTGGTTCATCTACTAGCTTTAAAAGTGGTTTAAAGTCTCGCAAAATTGATTTCACTTTTACTTGTGCTATCGCAGAAAGCTTTACACAATTATATAAGCTCGTTTTCTATAAAGAAGGCGTAAAAGTTACGGAAGAAGACTTCACTGTTGTAGTCACTGTTCTTTAGACATATTCTTTTACTTAATTCTTTAATATTTTATTCGTAAATATTAGAATATCCATATTTGACGGAATAAGCTAGAATTTAAATTTTCCAAGTGAATTTGTGACAAGTAGTAGGTCATTACTTTTTTTACCAGTAGAATCTAAACCATTTATCCATTAGAGTTTCCCCTTATAAATAAGGTGTTATACATCTTTAATAGATTGAGGTTATTGAAATATATCAGCCGGAACAGATATTCACAAAAAAAGCCCCCAAATAAAAATTTGAGGGCCTATAAGGTTTTAGATTATTATAAAATTAGGAGCTAGCTCTTGCTTTTGGAGCTGCATCTAATGTTTCTTGAGTTACACCATCAGCAAACTGCTCAAAGTTTTTATTGAACAATCCAGCTAAGTGTGCTGCTTTTTTATCATAACCGGCTTTGTCAGCCCAAGTATTTCTTGGATTTAACAATTCTGATGGTACGCCAGGGCACTCCGTTGGCATTGCTACCCCAAATACAGGATGTGTTTCAAATGTTGCATTATCTAGTTTACCATCAAGTGCTGCATTTAGCATAGCTCGGGTATATTTTAGCTTCATTCTACTTCCAGTACCGTAAGAACCGCCACTCCAGCCAGTGTTTACTAACCACACGTTTACGTTATTTTCTTGCATCTTAGTCTCTAACATCTCTGCATATCGTCCAGGATGTAAAGGAATAAAGGCAGCACCGAAACAAGCAGAAAATGTTGCTTGAGGTTCTGTAACACCTTCTTCTGTTCCTGCAACCTTTGCAGTATATCCACTAATAAAGTGATAAGCAGCCTGACCAGGAGTTAATTTTGAAATAGGAGGGAGTACACCAAAAGCATCTGCTGTTAAGAAAAATATGTTCTTTGGATGAGGCCCAACACTAGGAACAGCAATATTATCAACGTTTGTAATAGGGTA
This sequence comes from Bacteroidia bacterium, assembly GCA_013042025.1. Classification (GTDB taxonomy): domain Bacteria; phylum Bacteroidota; class Bacteroidia; order NS11-12g; family UBA9320; genus UBA9320. Next base: position 597 of record JABDQY010000159.1, on the reverse strand, counting down.
GGCACATCGTGTATTTTGAGTAACACTTATGTCATCGTAATTCACAACATCAGAGTTAGGGAAAAAACGAACATTTTCAACCAAGGCTCCTTTAGTTATTGCTTTCCAAATTGTTGGTTCGTTTTCTTCTGAAAGATTAATTGTTTTAGCATAACAACCTCCTTCAAAATTAAAAATACCGTTTTTACTCCAACCGTGCTCATCATCACCGATAAGTTTGCGATCTGGATCTGCAGAAAGAGTAGTTTTACCCGTTCCTGAAAGACCGAAAAATATTGCTGAGTCTCCATTAGATCCAATATTTGCAGAACAGTGCATACTTAAAACATCGTGTTCTACTGGTAATGTGAAGTTAAGAACCGTAAAAATTCCTTTTTTGATTTCTCCCGTATAACCACTTCCACCTATGATATAAATTTTCTTTGTGAAATTGATTATTGAAAAGTTCTCTTGACGTGTTCCATCTACATCAGGCACTGCCATAAAGCTAGGTGCTGCAAGAATTACCCAATCAGGATCAATGTTGTCAATTTCGCTGTCATCTGGTCGAATAAACATATGATGTACAAAAAGATTCTGATAGGCACTCTCATTTAC
>JABDQY010000152.1 GCA_013042025.1 Bacteroidia bacterium | reverse complement strand
TTTCCATACTATCTCCTCCATTTAACCACTGCCATGTTCCAGTGAGATTGTATTTGCCATCAGATAAAAACCTATGATAGTAAAAACTTTCACCAGTTACATACCACTCTTTGTCATATAGTTTTTCTTTGACAAGCGTTTTTGCTGGTTCTGGCGTTGTTCCTTCGTCATCACCGCATGATACCATTGCAAATGATCCAAGAATAAGTAGGGTTGAAAGAATTAGTGTGTTCTTCATAGTTTTTTAATTGCGATTCAAAAAAAAAAAAAACGATTCACTTTAACAAGAGAAAGTGAGTTTATTTTAATATGGCAGTAACTCGTGTCTGCTTCGATACAAATTTTGCTTCATTTCATTTCGTAAAATTTACTCAGACAGACACTTCTAGATTCCAAACCTTAATAACTATTCAAGGAAACTGAGAATTTAAGAATCAATTCAAAAATCTCCTACGTTCGGGTGGGAATGAATTCTATCAGCGGAGGATTCTGAGGCAATGATGGGTGATTTGTTATTGGCTTAGAGGTCGATGGCAAGTGCGACAAAAGAACAAAGCAGGGCTATTATAGAATTCGATTTCCCGCCTGCCTCCAAATCCCCAAACTTCGCCGGGCAGGTTTCCAGTACTTTTTCTAAAAAAGTGCGAAGGGAAATTAAATAATATTAAAACGAGTAAAAAAAAGTCTCTCATATGCAACCTTCCTGCATTAATCTTGTATATCTAATCAAACAACCAAGGTTATCGGTACCCCAACTGAGCATATCTCCATTATAAACCAGTGTTTAACTGGCGATAATAATGCAGAATACAGTCTTTATAAATTGTATTCAAGAGCTATATACAATACGTGTTTGCGTATGCTTAAGTATGTGCCAGAGGCTGAAGACATGCTTCAAGAAACCTTTGTTAAAATATTTAGCAACCTGAAGAAGTTTGATACAAAATCTAATTTTTACACGTGGGCAAATAGAATTGCAATTAACAATTGCATCAATCACCAGAACAAAAAAGGGATTGATTATACCATGGACTACGAACATGAAATTGTTATGAAAAAGGCGGATGATGAATATTCGGAAGAAGAAATTGAACTCTCAGTTGAGTCCATTAACAAAGGAATTCTTAACCTTCCAAATGGATATCGTGAAATAATCAGTTTGTACCTGCTAGAAGGGTACGACCATAATGAAATAGGAGAAATACTTGGCATAAGTGTTTCAACCAGTAAATCACAGTATGCCCGAGCTAAAAAGAAATTAAGAGAATTAATATCATCTAATGGATAATTTAGAAAAGTTTATTAAAGAGAACAAAGAACAGTTTAATCTTGAAGAACCACGTGCAGACATGTGGGATAAGATTAATAAGGATCGTCAAAAGGAAAACATAGCTACCAAGCGACGGTTTATCCTTCCCTACAAATCCATGCGGCTTGCAGCAAGCATTTTAATCTTGGCTCTCGCAGCTTTTGGGACCTACAAACTGGTTTCTCCAGAGATTGTGCCCGTGGTAGCCGAATCGACAAACTTGCCTCAAGAACTTATTGAAATGGACCATTATTATGAAGCTCAAGTAAACACGTATGTTTCTCAAGTGAAAAATGTAGTTCATGATGAAGAACTATTAGAAGAAATTGAAAATGATTTGGCTCTACTAAACATCGAAAAGGAGCAATTATTCAAAGACTACGGAACAGAGATCGATGATGAAGAAGTGGTACAAGCTCTTATTTCCACCTATCGAATGAAGATTCAAATTTTGGAAGACATCCTTAAACTTTTAAACGAACACAACAATGAACAAGCAATATAGAATATACCTAACACTAATTCTGATATCATTTCAATTGGTCAGTTTAGCACAATTCAGCGACAAGAAAGTCATAGACAAAACTGCATCCTTTGATAAATCAGGAAGGGTTTCGCTAAACAATCGTCATGGGAATATTCAAATCATCTCATGGCCAAAAGACTCGATTAAAGTGCATGTAGAGATTGAAGGAGAATCAAAATCGCTTTCTAAGCTTCAAGAAACCATGGCAAAAACGAGTTCGCAGATATCATTTCAAAATACGAATGCTATAATTTCCACCGTGGTATCAGAAACGGTTGTATCTCGAAGCATTAGCGATATTAGAAACTTAACTGGAACTGGTACTACAATTGGAATTGATTATAAGGTTTATGTTCCACAAAATACCAAATTGATAATTTCTAATAAGTATGGAGATGTGTTTTTAGATGATCATAATGGCGAAATAATATTGGAGTTGAATCATGGAAACCTTCGAGCAAATCATCTTCCTAAACTTTCAACCCTATCATGTAGTTTCGGTAATATATTCATTACTTCTGTTGGTTCATTAAATGCAAGACTGCAATTCTCAGAAATGGATTTAGAAAAAGCTGATCGACTCAATTTAAACTCAAAAAGTGGTACATACGATATTGACGAGGTTGATGATTTTGTCATCACCTCTACAAATGATAATCTTAAGCTAGGAAGTGTAAATACATTTACCTTCAATGGAAGTTTGAGTAAAATAAAACTAGACAACTTATTGACTAGCAGCACATTTAATATCAAATACGGAAAGGTAAGAATATCTAAAATACAAGCTTCTGTTTGTAGCTTCAACATTCAATCGAATAGAACAACCTTTGATTTAGGATTCGCTCCCAACGTGAGCTTTAAAGTGTCTGGAACACAAAATGACTTTGAAATACTAAGTACAAATCCAAACTCTCATATAGAATCAAACAACGGTTTATTGTCTGGGCATTATGGCTCAAACCCTGATTCTGAATGCACTTACCTAATAAATGGACAAAAATCCAAAATATATTTTAAGTAAAATGCAACCCTAGCTTAACTATCTGGTATATGTTAATATGAGTATAATGAAAAACACCATATCAATCGTAGCAGTAGTTTTATTGTTGCTAGATAGTAACAATCTTTTTGCACAAAACAACAATCAATCAGACGAAGAATTCAAAGCACTTTTTAACCCAATTAGCGTTAGAGGAAATATTGGAATTCACGGAGGTTCCTTAAACACTGGAGGGGAAAGTTTAATTTTAAAATCTGGTGGATCAGCATCCGTAATCTTAAATCATAAACTAGGACTTGGAGCTACAGGTACTGGTTTTGTAAGTTCTCAGAACATCACTTTAGATGGAGACCAATATTCTACCTATGGAGGTTATGGAGGTTTCTTAATTGAACCTATACTTTTCCCAAAGCAAACAATTCATGTAAGCTTACCTATTAGTTTTGGTGGCGGCGAGGCAGCTTACTTTAAAGATTCTTTGGGATATCGAGATTGGGAGTACACCTACCAGAACTCATTCTACAACGATTTTGTTTTCATCGAACCTGGTATAAATCTTGAAATTAATGTTACTAAATTCATGCGATTTGGCATTACAGGAT